>JAFPUX010000265.1 GCA_017413145.1 Kiritimatiellia bacterium
CCGCCGACGATGGCGACGTCACAGACGTCGCCATCGTCGGAATGACGAATGACGACGCTCGCTTTGCTCGCAATGACGGGCGCGGCTTCGCCGCGAATGAAGGGGCTCGCTTCGCTCGCAATGACGTGCTGTGCGCCGGCATATTTGCCGGCGGCGGCGGCGCGGGTGGCGCCGACCACGAGGTGCGAAGCCCCGCCGTCCTTCGTCAGGGCGGGGAACGGGCGGGAGAGTTCGCGGGAGAGGATCTCCATCACGCGGGGCGAGCAGAAGCCGCCCTGGCAGCGGCCCATGCCGGCGCGGGTGCGGCGCTTGACGGCGTCGAGCGTCGTCGCGCCGCGGCGGATCGCGTCGACGATCTCCGCCTCGGTGACGGTCTCGCACCGGCAGACGATGCGGCCCTGCAACGGGTCGGCGGCGATGGCGGCGGCGCGCGCCGCCGCGTCCATCTTGCGGAAGGGCACGGGCCGTTCGCGCTTCGGGTTCCAGTCCGCGCGCGGGCGCAGTTCGAGCCCCGCCTCGGCGAGGAGGCCCTCCACCGTTTCGGCGATGGCGGGCGCGCTCGTGAAGCCGGGCGAGCAGATGCCGGCGGCGAGGACGAGCCGCGGGCACGCGGCGCTGCGGCGGATGACGAAGTCGCCTTCGCCCGGCTGCGAACGCAGTCCGGCAAAGAGCGTGATCGCCTTGCGGAAGTCGAGGTCGGGGACGCTCTTCAGGCCCGCCTTCTTGAGCGTCGCGATGCCCTCGGCCGTGACGGACGTGTCGGTCTTGCTCTCCTGGTCGACCGCGGTCGGTCCGGCGAACGTGTTGCCGTCGACGGTGGGCGAAACGAGGATGCCCTTGCCGAGCTTCGTGGGGCATGGGAAGAGCACGCGCGCGAGCGGCGCGGCGGCGCGGTCGAGCAGGAGGTATTCGCCCTTGCGGGCGTGGATCGAGAACGAGTCGTCGCCGAGCAGGCGCGCGACGTCGTCCGCGAAGACGCCCGCCGCGTCGACGACGAACCGCGCGCGGAAGGTCTCGGCGCCGGCGGTCACTTCGACCGCGTCCCCGAGGTCGCGCATCGCGCGGACGGGCGCGCCGAGCTTCCAGACCGCGCCGTTCGCGCGGGCGTTCTCGGCGCAGGCGATGCAGAACTCGTAGGGACAGGCGATCGCGGCCGTGGGCGCCCAGAGCGCGGAGAGGGCCTCCTTCGAGAGGCGCGGCTCGAGCGCTCGTGCCTCGTCGCCGGAGACGATTCGAAGGTCCGGGACGCCGTTCGCCTCGCCGCGGGCGAGAAGGTCGCGGAGCGTGGCCTCGTCGTCGGCCGTGAACGCGGAGACGAGCGAGCCGCAGCGGTTGAACGGGATCGAGAGCTCGCGGCACCAATCCTCGAAGACCGCGTTGCCGCGGACGTTGAGGCGGGCCATGAGCGTGCCGGGCTTCGCGTCGAAGCCGGCGTGGACGATGGCGGAGTTGGCGCGCGAGGCGCCGGCGGCGACGTCCTCCGCGGCGTCGACGAGGGCGATGCGGAGATCGTGGCGGGCGAGATGGCGGGCGACGGCGCAGCCGGTGGTGCCGGCGCCGACGATGGCGAGGTCGAACTCCATGGCCGGCCGCTAGACGACGATGTTGACGAGACGCTTGGGAACGCAGATCACCTTGCGCGGGGTCGCGCCGGCGAGCGCCGCCTGCACCTTCGCGTCGGCGAGGGCGATCTTCTCCATCTCGGCGGGGGTCGCGTTCGTCGGCATCATGAGGCGCGCGCGGACCTTGCCGCGGATCTGGACGGCAATCTCGATCTCGTCGAGCTCGAGCGCCTTCTCGTCCCACGAGGGCCACGGCACGTAGCTGATGCCGCCTTCGTGGCCGAGCTTCTCCCACAGCTCTTCGCCGATGTGCGGCGCGAACGGGGCGAGCATCTGCACAAAGGGCTCCGCCGCGGCGCGCGGGAGGGGCTTGCCCTCGCCCGCGAAGCCGTTCACGAAGATCATGAGCTGCGAGATCGCGGTGTTGAAGCAGAGCGCCTCGACGTCCTGCGAGACCTTCTTCACGGTGGCGTTCAGGAGGCGGTTCTGGTCGGGCGTGAGCGGGTCGTCGACGATCGGCTGGTTCGCGACCATGTTCCAGGCGCGGCGCAGGAAGCGGGCGACGCCTTCGACGCCGCGCGTGCTCCAGGGTTTCACGTCCTGCAGCGCGCCCATGAACATCTCGTAGAGGCGGAGCGCGTCGGCGCCGTAGTCGCGGATGACGTCGTCGGGGTTGACGACGTTCTTGAGCGACTTGGACATCTTCGCGGGGAACTCGACGAGCGGGGCGCCGTCGGCGATGCGCTTCGGGTGCTGCGGGTCGGAGAGGTCGACTTCGTTCGTGGGCACGAGGACGCCGCGCGGGTCCTTGTAGCTCATCCCGAGGATCATGCCCTGGTTGACGAGCTTCTGGAACGGCTCGTTCGTGGAGACGAGCCCGAGGTCGAAGAGGACCTTGTGCCAGAAGCGCGCGTACAGGAGGTGCAGCACCGCGTGCTCGGCGCCGCCGACGTAGAGGTCGACGGGCATCCAGTAGGCTTCCTTCTTCTTGTCGCAGAAGCACTGGTCGTCGTGCGGGTCGATGTAGCGCAGGTAGTACCAGCAGGAGCCGGCCCACTGCGGCATCGTGTTCGTCTCGCGCCAGCCCTTCTTGCCGGTCTTCGGGTCGACGTACTGCACCCAGCTCGTCGCCTTCGCGAGCGGCGGATCGCCGGTGCCGGTGGGCTTGTAGTCGCTCAGTTCGGGGAGTTCAAGCGGGAGGTCCTCGGAGGGGACGAGCTGCGTGGTGCCGTCCTCCATGTGGATGACGGGGAACGGCTCGCCCCAGTAGCGCTGGCGGGAGAAGAGCCAGTCGCGGAGCTTGTACTGGGTCTTCGCATGGCCCTTGCCGTTCGCCTCGAGCCACTCGATCATCTTCTTCTTCGCGTCCTCGACGGAGAGGCCGGTGAGGAAGCCGGAATTGACCATCGTGCCGGTGGCGCAGTCGGTGAACGCCTCCTTCCCGATGTCGCCGCCGCCCACGACCTCGACCATCGGGATGCCGAACTTCTTCGCGAACTCCCAGTCGCGCGTGTCGTGCGCCGGGACCGCCATGATGGCACCGGTGCCGTAGGAGGCGAGGACGTAGTCGGAGATGTAGATCGGGATCTCGGCGTCGTTCACGGGATTGACGCCGAGAAGGCCGTCGAGCTTCACGCCGGTCTTGTCCTTGGCCATCTCGGTGCGCTCGAAGTCGGACTTGCGCGCGGCGGCGTCCTGGTAGGCGCGGACCTCGTCGGCATTGCGGATGGCGCCGGACTCGAGCCACTTCTTCACGAGCGCGTGCTCGGGGCTCATCACCATGTAGGTCGCGCCGAAGAGCGTGTCGCAGCGGGTGGTGTAGACGACGATGTCGTCGCCGACCGTCGTCCGGAAGGTGACCTCCGCGCCGGTGGACTTGCCGATCCAGTTGCGCTGCATCTCCTTGATGCCCTCGGGCCAGTCGACCGTGTCGATGTCCTTGAGGAGGCGCTCGGCGTAGGCGGTGATCTTGAGCATCCACTGGCGCATCGGGCGGCGGACGACCGGGTGGTTGCCGCGCTCGGAGCGGCCGTCGATCACCTCCTCGTTGGCGAGGACGGTGCCGAGGGCGGGGCACCAGTTCACGGGCACTTCCGCGACGTAGGCGAGGCCCTGCTCGTAGAGCTTCTCGAAGATCCACTGCGTCCACTTGTAGTATTTCGGATCGCACGTGCGGACCTCGCGGTCCCAGTCGTAGGAGAAGCCGAGCGACTTGATCTGGCGCGTGAACGTCTCGATGTTCTTGTTGGTGGTGATTTCGGGATGCGTGCCCGTCTCGACCGCGTACTGCTCGGCGGGGAGGCCGAACGCGTCGAAGCCCATCGGGTGCAGGACGTTGAAGCCCTTCGCGCGCTTGTAGCGGCAGAGGATGTCCGTGGCGGTGTAGCCCTCCGGGTGGCCGACGTGGAGGCCGGCGCCGGAGGGATACGGGAACATGTCCAGCGCGTAGAACTTGGGTTTCGGCGAGAAATCGACCGCGGCGAAGGTCTTCTCCGCCTCCCAGCGGGCCTGCCACTTTTTCTCGATTTCGGTGAAATTGTAGTCGGTGCTCATGTTCGGAATCCCGGGGCGCGGCCCGGAGCGGGTCGCGCACGGGAAAAGAGGATACCACAAGCGGGCGCGCGAATCCACCCCGATTTCCGCTGCGGAAAAACCGCTTCCGGCGGGGCCGGAGTTGTGCTAGAATGCCGCGCGAAACGCAACGCCATGAAAGTCAACGGACGAGAAATCCCCCGCCAGGCGGTCGAGCACGAGCTCAACCGCCTCATCCAGTTCTACGCGAGCCACGGCATGACCGAAGAGCAGATCCGCGCCCAGCTCCCGCTGCTCAAGACGCGCGCCGAGGAGCAGGCCGTCGGCACCGCGCTGCTCTTCGCCGAGTCCGAGATCCTCGACATCCCCGTCTCCGACGACGAGGTCGAGGAGTCCCTCCGGCGCATGACCGAGGACGCCGGCGGCCCCGCGAAGCTCCGCGCGATCCTCGACAGGCAGGGGCAGAACGTGCAGCAGCTGCGCAACGAGATCCGCCGCGGCAAGAAGGTCGACAAGCTCGTCGCGAAGGTCACGGCCGACGTCCCCGAGCCCACCGACGCGGAGGCGGAGGCGTTCTTCAAGGCGCACAAGGCCGAATTCGGCAAGGAGGCGCAGGTCCGCGCGCAGCACATCCTCGTGGCGCCGAAATCGCAGTCGCCCGACGACAAGCTCGCCGCGCTCGCCAAGATCCGCGCGATCCGCGACCGCATCGAAGGCGGCTCGGACTTCGCGACCGAGGCCGCCGCGCACAGCGACTGCCCGTCCGGCAAGCAGGCCGGCGGCTCGCTCGGCTGGTTCTCGCACGGGATGATGGTCAAGGAATTCGACGAGGCGGCCTTCGCGCTCCCCGTCGGCGGCCTTTCCGACATCATCGAGACGCAGTTCGGCTTCCACGTCATCCTCAAGAACGACGAGCAGAAGGAGTCCGTCCCGGACTTCCTCGAAGTGCGCGACCGCGTGAAGGACATCCTGCGCCACCAGCGCCGCGGCGAAGCCCTCGCCGCCCACGTCGCCGACCTCCGCGAAAAGGCCCGCATCGAGCCCTAGCCCCGACCCTCAGACCACCAGACCACAAGACCCCCCGACCACCCGACCATGAAAACACTCCTCGTCCCCGCCGCCGGCATGGGCTCCCGCTACGGCGGCCTCAAGCAGATGGACCCCGTCGGCCCCCACGGCGAATTCATCCTCGACTACAGCGTCGGCGCCGCGCTCGCCGCCGGCTTCTCGCGCGTCGTCTTCGTCATCCGCAAGGACATCGAGAAGGATTTCCGCGAAATCGTCGGCGGCCGCTGGGAGAACCGCACGGACGTCGTCTACGCGTTCCAGCGGCTCGACGACATCCCCGCGCCGTTCACGGTGCCGGAGGGGCGCACCAAGCCCTGGGGCACGGCCCACGCGGTGCTCGCCGCGCGCGACGCCGTCCCGGGCGCCTTCGCCGTCGTGAACGCGGACGACTACTACGGCGCCGAAGCGCTGTCGCTCACGGGCGGCTTCCTCGACGAAACGGCGGGCGACGAGCGCGCCTGGTGCATGGTCGCCTACCATCTCGGCAACACGCTCTCGAAGGGATGCGGCGTCTCGCGCGGCGTCTGCACCGTCGGCCCGGACGGCATGCTCGAAAGCATCGTCGAGCGTCTCTCGCTCGAGCGCGGCGAGGACGGCGTGATCCGCGACGGCGGCGACCCCTTCCCGGACGACACGCCCGTCTCGATGAACATGTGGGGCTTCAAGCGCCGCTACGTCGACCTGCTGCAGGAGACGTTCCCGCGCTTCCTCGCGGAGAAGGGGACGCTGCCCAAGTCCGAGTTCCAGATGCCGACCGAGGTGGCCCGCTTCCTCGGCGCCGGCGAGGCGACCGTCCGCGTGCTCCGCACCGCATCGCGCTGGTACGGCGTGACCTCCCGCGAGGACCGCCCCGCGGTCGTCGAGTTCTTCAAGACCCTCCCCCGCCCCTGGTCATGAGAGCGCCCGTCCGCCGCGCCGGCTTCACGCTGGTCGAAATCCTGATCGCCGTCTCCATCGTCGTCATCCTCGGCGCCGTGGTCGGCATCAACGTCTTCGGCGCGCCGCAGCAGGCGCGCGTCGGCGCCGCCAAGGCGCAGCTGGACACGTTCAAGACCGCGCTCGGCCTCTACGCCGCGGACAACGGCTTCCTCCCGACCGCCGAACAGGGGCTCGGCGCGCTCGTCGCCCCCGCGACGCGCCCGCCGGTCCCGGCGGCGTTCCGCCCGGGCGGATACCTCGAGAAGACCTCCGTCCCGCTCGACCCCTGGGGCCACGAGTACGCCTACCTCGCCCCCGGCTCGCACGGCGAGCCGTTCGAGGTGATTTGCTACGGGGCGGACGGCGAGGAGGGCGGCGCCGACTACGCCGCCGACCTCTCGACCTCGAACCTCTAGGGGCGCCCTCCCCTCCCCCGTCCGCCCGCCGGTCGTACCGGTGGGACAGCCCCGCCGTCCCGGACTGGGACACAGGTGGGACATTTTGGCGCACCAAATCCCGACCCAAGCCGGAAACCGGGGTGGCATGAGTCGTGCTATTATAGGAAAGCGAACCCTCGGGCATGTCCCATGCGGCGAGGGCAGTCCCTTTCAAAAACAACACATCCCACAGGAGAAAACAACATGTCCAAGATCCTCGGCATCGACCTGGGTACGACGAACAGCTGCATGGCCGTCATGGAAGGCGGCGAGCCCGTCGTGATCCCCAACGCGGAAGGCCAGCGCACCACGCCCTCGGTCGTCGCGTTCACGAAGTCCGGCGAGCGCCTCGTCGGCCAGGCCGCCAAGCGCCAGGCGGTCACCAACCCCAAGAACACGGTCTTCTCGATCAAGCGCTTCATGGGCCGCCGCTACGACGAAGTCGCCAGCGAGTGCTCGCTCGTGCCCTACGAGGTCGTGCGCGCCGCGAACGGCGACGCCGCGGTGAAGATCGGCGACAAGGTCTACTCGCCGCCCGAGATCTCCTCGATGATCCTGCAGAAGCTCAAGACGGACGCCGAGGCCTACCTCGGCGAAAAGATCACGCAG
>JAFPUX010000266.1 GCA_017413145.1 Kiritimatiellia bacterium
CGCGGCGCGGCCGGGCGGCGACGGCCGATCGCCCGCTTCGCCCGGCACCGTTTCTCCATGATACGCAACGTTCCATCCGTGTCGGCGGCCGTGCTGCTCGCCCTCCTCGTGGCGGGGTGCGGCGGGGATCGCGGAGCGTCGCCCGCCGCGCGCGACCCGGACGCGCCGCTCGTGCTCGTCACGACCGCCCAGACGCCGCCCTACTCCTACCGCGACGAAGCGACCGGCGAGATCGTCGGCGACGAAATCGGGATCGCCCGCGCGGCGGCCGAAAAGACCGGGCACACGCTCGAGGTCCGCATCGCCAAGTTCCCCGAGCTGCTGCCGAAGGTCGCCGCGGGCGAGGCGGACCTGGCCGCGTCGGGGATCACGATCACCGAGGGCCGGCGCCAGACGGTCGACTTCTCCGAACCCTACGCGACGGAAGGCGGCATGTTCCTCTACCGCGCGGGCGAGCCGATGCCGACGGTCCCCCGCGCCGAGCGGATGCGCGTCGCGACGATGGACGCCTCCACCTACGACTTCTACCTCTCTTCGCATGGTGTCGACCCGCTCCGTTTCGACACGTTCGACGCGGCCATGGAGGCCTTCCGCAGGCGGCGCGTCGACACCGTTTTCTACGACAGCTGCACCGTCCGGCTCGTGGCGGCGGAATCCGGCGGCGCGCTCGCGGCGTCCCCGCTCGAGACGTGCGAGAACTTCGGCATCGCGGTGCGCAAGGGCGACGCCGCGCTCAAGGCCGCGCTGGACGAGGCCATCGCGGAAAGGAGGACGCCATGAGGACGGACGGACGACGCCGCCTCGCCTGGCGGCTCGTCGGCGCGGTGGGGATCGCGTTCGCCGCGTCGATGGTCCTCACGTGGATGCTCCACGAGCACATGACGCAGGTCGAGATGCGGCACCTCGTCGACAACGTCTTCGACGACGTCGCGGTGCACATCCGCGAACGCGTCGACGGCCGCATGGTCCGCATCGCGATGGAAGTGCGCGACCGGATCTACGGAATGAGGGAGGAGGCGTGGTGGAACGACCCGGACGAGTCGAGCAGCCGCCTCCACGCCCTCGCCGAAGAGCTGGGGCTCGACGAAATCTGCATCGCCGACGCCAAGGGCCTCCTGACGCACAGCGCCCACCGCGAGCAGGTCGGCGCACTCGACTTCACCAAGGCCGACGGGCAGGCGCGCGAGTTCGCGGCGCTTCTGCGCGACAAACACGAACTGTCGCAGACGCTGCTGCCGGACTCGCTCCGCGGCGAGGTCGTGAAATACGTCGGCGTGTGGATCCCCGACGGCGGCTTCGTGCAGGTCGGCGCCCGCGACCGGACGATCCGCAACCTCGCTCGCACCGCGGTCACGGGCCTCACCCACGGCTGGCACGTGAGCGGCGGCGACGGCGGCATCTACATCACGACCGGCAACGGCACGATCATCTCGCACCCCGAAGCCGGGCGCGAAGGCGGGCAGTGGCGCAATCCCGGCCGGGACTTCTACTGCGCGCGGCGCGACATCGAGGGCTTCCCGGTCTACGTCGCGATCCCGCGGCGCACGGCCATCGTCGAGCGGCGCGTCCTCGTCGGAACCTCCGCGTTCCTCAACGCCGCGGCGCTCGTCCTCGCGTCCGTCCTCGTCGGCATCGTCATCGCGGGTTGGGCGCGCGCCCGGGCCCGCGCGACCCGCGCCAAGGAGCTGGCGATGGCCGCCGACATCCAGGAGAACGCCATTCCGCGCATCTTCCCGCCGTTCCCGGAGGAGCGGCGCATGGACCTCTTCGCGGACATGAAGCCCGCGCGCGAGGTGGGCGGCGACTTCTACGACTTCTACCTCACGGGGCCGGACCGGCTCGCGTTCCTCGTCGCGGACGTGAGCGACAAGGGCGTCCCCGCGGCGCTCTTCATGATGCGGGCCAAGACGCTCCTCAAGAACCTCGCGCAGACGGGCCGGCCGCTCGACGAAGCCGTCGCGGCGGCGAACGAAGCGCTCTGCGAGGGCAACGCCGCGAACATGTTCGTGACCGCGTGGGTCGGCGAGATCGACCTCGCCTCGGGGACCGTCCGCTACGTGAACGCGGGGCACAACCCGCCGCTCGTCCTGCGCGCGAAGGACGGCGCCGCCGACTACCTGCGCTCGCGGCCGGGGCTGGTCCTCGGCGCGATGCCGGGCGCGAAATACCGGACGGGGGAGATTTCGCTCGAACCGGGCGACGCGATCTACCTTTACACGGACGGCGTGACCGAGCAGACCGACGCGCGCGGCGAGCTTTTCGGCGAAGCGCGGCTGCAGCTTCTCCTCGCGGACGGGGGCTTCCTCGCGCATCCGGAAGCCTGCACCGGCGCCGTCCTCGCGGGCGTCGAAGCCCACGCCGCCGGCGTCCCGCAGTCCGACGACCGCACGCAGCTGCTCCTCCTCTGGCGCGGGGCCTAGCGCCCCCCGCCCGCCCGGCCGTCTTTTCGCGTTGAATCCGCGCGGGCGATTTGGTATGATGCCGCCCCACTTCCACGTTCCAACCCAAGGAGACGAACATGGTCTATTCGACCGAAATCCAGCACCAGTGCCCCCTCGCGAAGGGGTGCGACCACGGTCCGGCGCCCATCCCCGAAGAGGGCAAGTGGGTCCAGGCCAAGCAAATCAAGGACATCAGCGGCTACACGCACGGCGTGGGCTGGTGCGCGCCCCAGCAGGGCGCGTGCAAGCTCTCGCTCAACGTCAAGAACGGCGTCATCGAGGAAGCCCTCGTCGAGACGATCGGCTGCTCCGGCATGACCCACTCCGCCGCGATGGCGAGCGAGATCCTCGTCGGCAAGACGATCCTCGAGGCGCTCAACACGGACCTCGTCTGCGACGCGATCAACACCGCGATGCGCGAGCTCTTCCTCCAGATCGTCTACGGGCGCACGCAGAGCGCGTTCTCGGACGGCGGCCTCGTGATCGGCGCCGGCCTCGAGGACCTCGGCAAGGGCCTCCGTTCGATGGTCGGCACGATGTACGCCACGAAGGCGAAGGGCCCCCGCTACCTCGAGATGACCGAGGGCTACTGCACGCGCATGGCGCTCAACAAGGAGGGCGAGGTGATCGGCTACGAGTTCGTCTCGCTGGGCAAGATGACCGACTTCATCAAGAAGGGCATGTCCCCGAACGAGGCCTGGGAAAAGGCCAAGGGCCACTACGGCCAGTTCGACGGCGCAGCCAAGTACATCGACCCCCGCAAGGACTGAGAGGAGGACGTTCAAATGGCTACCAAGAAGACCACCGCCAAGAAGGCCGCCCCCAAGGCCGCCGAAAAGCTGTTCGAGGGCTACGAGCGCCGCGAGGCCAAGATCCTCGCCGCCCTCAAGCCCTACGGCATCAAGAGCATCGAAGAGTGCCGCGACATCTGCCTCAAGGCCGGTTTCGACCCCTACAAGATCGTCGAGGAAACGCAGCCGATCTGCTTCGAGAACGCCAAGTGGGCCTACACCGTGGGCGCCGCGATGGCCGTGAAGAAGGGCTGCAAGAAGGCCAAGGACGCCGCCGCCGAAATCGGCGTCGGGCTCCAGGCCTTCTGCATCCCCGGCTCCGTGGCGGAGAACCGCCAGGTCGGCCGTGGCCACGGCAACCTCGGCGCGATGCTGCTCGACGACGCGACGGAATGCTTCGCGTTCCTCGCGGGCCACGAGTCGTTCGCCGCCGCCGAAGGCGCGATCAAGATCGCGCTCAACGCGAACAAGGTCCGCAAGACGAACCTCCGCGTGATCCTCAACGGCCTCGGCAAGGACGCCGCGTACATCATCTCGCGCATCAACGGCTTCACCTACGTGAAGACGGCCTTCGACAACAAGACCGAGAAGGTGCGCGTCGTCGCGCGCAAGCCGTTCTCCAAGGGCCCGCGCGCGGCGGTGAACTGCTACGGCGCGGACAACGTCCCGGAGGGCGTCGCGATCATGAAGCTCGAGAACGTGGGCGTGTCCATCACGGGCAACTCCACGAACCCGACGCGCTTCCAGCACCCGGTCGCGGGCACCTACAAGAAGTGGTGCGTCGAGAACGGCAAGAAGTACTTCTCCGTCGCCTCGGGCGGCGGCACCGGCCGCACGCTCCACCCGGACAACATGGCCGCGGGCCCGTCCAGCTACGGCATGACGGACACGATGGGCCGCATGCACTCCGACGCGCAGTTCGCCGGCTCCAGCTCGGTGCCCGCGCACGTGGAGATGATGGGCCTCATCGGCATGGGCAACAACCCGATGGTGGGCGCCACGGTCGCCGTGGCGGTCGCCGTCGAGGAGAGCTTCAAGAAGGCGAAGAAGTAAGGCCTCCCCTCCCCCGCCCCGCCCGCCGCGCGCCTCCCCGCGCGGCGGGCGTTTTTTTTCCGGCGTCCGCCCCCGTCGCGCGCGCGCCTTGCGGTGCGCGGCGGGGTTGTGGCATAATTCGCCGCCGTTCCGCCACCCATGCTCGCTCGATCGAAATTCCGGCAGGCCTTCGTCTCGGCCCCCCGCGCCCTCGTCCTCGCCTTCGCGGCGGCGATCGCGCTCGGCGGGCTTCTGCTCGCCTCGCCGCCGGCGAGCGCGGACGGCGCCTGGCACCTCGGGATCGACCGGATCTTCGTCGCCACCTCGGCCGCCTGCGTGACGGGCCTCGACCCGGTCGGCGTCGGCGCCGCGCTCACGCCGTTCGGTCTGGCGGTCCTCGGGGTTCTCGTGGAGCTGGGGGGGCTCGGAATCATGACGATCGGCACGTTCCTCTTCCTCGCCGCCGGGCGATC
>JAFPUX010000267.1 GCA_017413145.1 Kiritimatiellia bacterium
TCCGACGCCAAGGAGCAGCTCTTTGAGGCCATCAAGGCCGTGTTCCGCAGCTGGGACAACCCGCGCGCGAACGTCTACCGCCGCGACAACGACATCCCCTACAGCTGGGGCACCGCCGTCAACGTCGAGATGATGGCGTTCGGCAACCTCAACAACGACTCCGGCACAGGTGTCGCCTTCACGCGCGACCCCGCCACCGGAGAGAAGAAGCTCATGGGCGAGTTCCTGATGAACGCCCAGGGCGAGGACGTCGTCGCCGGCGTCCGCACCCCGATGCCCATCGCGAAGATGGCCGAGGTCATGCCCGAGGTCTTCGAGCAGTTCAAGGACGTGTGCCAGAAGCTCGAGGCCCACTACCGCGACATGCAGGACATGGAGTTCACGATCGAGAACAAGAAGCTCTTCATGCTCCAGACCCGCAACGGCAAGCGCACGGCGCGCGCCGCGCTCAAGATCGCCTGCGACCTCGTCGACGAGGGCGTCCGCACCGAGCAGGAAGCGGTCCTCATGATCGAGCCGCGCAACCTCGACACGCTGCTACACCCGCAGTTCGACGCCGCCTCCCTCAAGAAGGGCAAGGTCGTCGGCAAGGGCCTTCCGGCCTCGCCTGGCGCCGCCTGCGGCAAGATTGTCTTCACGGCGGCCGACGCCAAGGCGTGGAAGGAGCGTGGCGAGAAGGTCGTGCTCGTCCGCCTCGAGACCTCCCCCGAGGACATCGAGGGCATGAAGGCCGCCGAGGGCATCCTCACCGTGCGCGGCGGCATGACGAGCCACGCGGCGGTCGTCGCGCGCGGCATGGGCGAATGCTGCGTCTCCGGCTGCACCGAGATCGCGATGGACGAGGAACACAAGAAGTTCACGCTCGCCGGCAAGACCTTCAAGGAAGGCGACTGGCTCTCCATCGACGGCTCGACCGGCAACATCTACGACGGCGTCATCACGACCGTCGACGCCACGATCGAGGGCGAGTTCGACCGCATCATGACGTGGGCCGACAAGTTCCGCAAACTCCACGTCCGCACCAACGCCGACACGCCGCGCGACGCCCGCAAGGCCCGCGAGCTCGGCGCCGAAGGCATCGGCCTCTGCCGCACGGAGCACATGTTCTTCGAGCCCGACCGCATCGCCGCGTTCCGCGAGATGATCTGCGCCGACACCGAGGAGGAGCGCCGCATCGCCCTCTCCAAGATCCTGCCCTACCAGCAGTCCGACTTCGAGGAGCTCTACGAAGCGCTCGAAGGCAAGCCCGTCACCATCCGCTTCCTCGACCCGCCGCTGCACGAGTTCGTGCCGCACACCGAGGAGGAAATCGCGCTCCTCGCCAAGGCCCAGCACAAGCCCGTCTCCCGCATCAAGGAGATCATCGACTCGCTCCACGAGTTCAACCCGATGATGGGCCACCGCGGCTGCCGCCTTTGCGTGACGTACCCCGAGATCGCCCGGATGCAGACCCGCGCCGTCATCCGCGCCGCCATCGAGGTCCAGCGCCGCCACAAGGCCTGGAGCCTCAAGCCCGAGATCATGATCCCGCTCACCTGCGACGTGAACGAGTACAAGTACGTCCGCGACATCGTCGTGCAGACGGCGAACGTCGAGATCCAGATGGCCGGAATCAACCTCTCTTACAAGGTCGGCACGATGATCGAGATTCCGCGCGCGGCGCTCCTCGCCGGCGAGATCGCCGAGGAGGCCCAGTTCTTCTGCTTCGGCACCAACGACCTCACGCAGATGACCTACGGCTTCTCGCGCGACGACTCGGGCAAGTTCCTCGAGGCGTACTACGACGCGAAGATCCTGGAGAACGACCCGTTCGCCAAGCTCGACCAGAACGGCGTGGGCAAGCTCATGAAGATGGCCGTGGCGGAGGGCAAGGCCGTGCGCCCGAACCTGCACTGCGGCATCTGCGGCGAGCACGGCGGCGACCCGACGTCGGTGGAGTTCTGCCACAAGATCGGCCTGGACTACGTGTCCTGCTCGCCGTTCCGCGTGCCGATCGCGCGCCTCGCGGCCGCCCAGGCCGCGATCGCGGACAAATAAACAGGGTTTGCACCGAAGCAAGGCGTCCCGGACGGCTGCCCGTCCGGGACGCTTTGCTTCGGCGCGGCGCCCGGCCGCCGCGATCCGCAAAAAAACGGTTGACTCCGGAGGGCGTTTCTGGCACACTTGTCTCCGTTCGGACGAACAGGCCCGCCCAGGCGGTCCCCGACCGCCGGACGCAACCCTCCCACACGGAACAAAACAAAATGAAGAAATCCACCAAACTCTCGGCGTTCACGCTCATCGAGCTGCTGATCGTCATCGCCATCATCGGCATCCTCGCGGGCCTCATGTCCGGCGCCATCGCCAACGTCATGAGCGGCGCGAACGCCACGAAGATCGGCAACAACGGGCGCAACATCATCAACGCCCTCATGCAGACCAACCAGGACCGCGAAGCCGCGGCGCTCTCCTCGCTCTGGCCCAAGACCAGCGGCAAGCTGCTCAAGGAGACGTTCACGGACGCCAACGGATACTTCTCCATCCTGATGGACAAGGAAATGCTCTCCGGCATCTCGCTGCCCGACTTCGCGGGCGCCAGCGTCGCCGCCGCGACCTCCGCCGAGGAACTCAAGACCAAGGGCAACATCTGGAGCACGCTGGGCGGCATCGGCTCCTGCGGTTCCTACACGCCCATCTTCTGGACGCGCAACCTCAACACGGCTTCCGGCATCACCAAGGCCGACTTCGGCGCGGCCGACGCGGACGACGCCAAGTCCTGGGCCGACAAGCTCGAAGCCAAGACGATGCCGTTCGGCGCCGACCTCCTCGTCGTCATCCGCAAGGGCGGCGCCATGCAGGTCATCAAGTCCAAGCAGCTCTCGGACTACACGTTCCTCGCCGGCGCGACGAACGACACCGACGCGATCGAGATCTTCAACGCCGTCGGCACGGGCGAAGACTCCAGCCAGTCGGACGACGAATAACCGGTCCGTCCGACCTTCAACGGAAAGAACCGCGGCTCCGGCCGCGGTTCTTTTTTTTTTCGCACGGTTGTTCGCGGGTTCCAAGTTCGAACCGCGGATCCGGCCCTAGAACAATCCGGGGTTGAGAACGTCCCGCACGGGGCCGAACGAGCGCCGGTGGCACGGCGAGACGCCCAGCCGCCGCAGCGCGTCCAGGTGCGCCGGCGTCGGATACCCCTTGTGCTCTGCCAGGCCGTAGCCCGGAAAACGCGCGTCCAGGTCGTCCAGGATGCGGTCCCGAGACACCTTCGCGACGATGCTCGCGGCGGCGACGAGGAAGCTGCGGGCGTCGCCCTTCACGACCGGCTCCTGCGGACACGGCAGCCCGCGCGCCGGGAGGCCGTCCACGAGCGCCATGTCCGGCACGCCGCCGGGCAGCCCCTCCAGCGCGCGCTTCATCGCGAGATGCGTCGCGCGCAGGATGTCCAGCCGGTCGATCTCCGCCGGCGACGCGAGGCCGAGCGCCCATTCGACGCCCGGCGTCCCCGTGACAACCGCGTAGAGCCCGTCCCGCTCCGAGGCGGAGAGTTTCTTGCTGTCCGTGAGCGCCGCGAGCGGCCCTTCGCGCAGTTCGCGGGCGAGCGCCGGCGGCATGCAGACCGCACCGGCCGCGACGGGACCGGCGAGCGGACCGCGGCCCGCTTCGTCCACGCCGGCGAGACGGACCTCCGCGCCGTTCGCCGCCCAGAACGCCTCTTCGAAGTCGAGCGGCGCCGGAACGACGAGTTCGAAATCGACGCCCTCGCGGATGGCGCGCGGACGCGGCACGCTACGCGCCCTTCCCGGGATCCGCCGGAGCCGGCGGTTCCGCCGGGGCGGGCGCCGCCGCCGCGGGCGCGGGCTCCTCGTCGCCGCCCCACATGCTCACCACCGTCCCGCGGACGGCCATCGTGAGCGGCACGGCGAAGAGCATCCCGACCGGGCCGAGCACCCAGCCCCAGAACGCGACCGAGAGCAGCACGATCACGGGCGACACGCCGAAGCCCGTCCCCATGATGCGCGGCTCGAGGATGTTGCCGAGAATCTGGTTCACGGCCACGTAAAGCGCGACCGTCCACGCGGCGGCGATCCCGCCGCCGGCGTTCAGGGCGAGCAGCACGCCCGGCGCGGCGGCGATGATCGAACCGAACACCGGGACGTAGTTGAGCGCGAAGGCGACGAACCCCAGCAGGAACGGCGAATCGACGCCGATCGCGAGCAGGCCGAGATAGATGAAGAAGCCCGTGAGCGCGGAAATCACCGTCTTGATGCCGAGGTAGTGGCGGACGTCCACCACGAACCGCGTCAGGATCTCCCGCCGCGCCGGGGAAAGCCAGCGCGCGCGGCGGACCGCCCGCGGCAGTCCCGGCAGCTCGAAGACCATGAACGACGAAATGATCAGGACCACGACGAGGAAACGGACGAAACCGCCGAGCCACGTCAGGGCCGTCAGGCCGAATTTCGAAACCTGTGCCGGATCGAAGGCGAGACGTTCCTTGAGGTAGCCGTTCGGGATGTTGACGCCGTTTTCGCGCAGCCAGACGGTCATGTCGTCGAGCGCTTCGAGGAACTCCTTGTGGTAGCCGCCCGCTTTCTTGGTGAATTCGATCACCGCCGGATACACCCCGCCCCAGAGCGCCCAGAGGCAGCCGCCCACCATCAGGAGAACGAGCAGCGCCGCCGACAGCCGCGGGGGGATCCGCGCCCGCCGGAACAGGTAGTAGACCGGCGAGAGGATGATCGTGAGGAACAGGACGACCAGCACCTGCGTGAGCAGCGGCGCCGCGACGCGCATCGCGCCCACGACGACGCACGCCGCGGCCGCGCCGACCAACCACCGCAGCAGCCGGTCGCCGCCGGACGCGCTTCCGTTTCGGACCGAAGGGGTTTGCATGCCCCCAATCCTAGCAGAATCCGGACCGGATTGGAAGCGGAAACGCGCGGAACCGGCGGCGCTTCTACAGCCCCATGTCCGCGCGGACCTTCGCGAATCGTTCGGCCGCTTCGCGGAGGAGCGTCTCGGTCGTATCCCAGTCGATGCAGGGATCGGTCACGGACACGCCCGGCCGCAGCTCCCCGCGCCCGGGATGCACGGGCTGGTTGCCCCAGCCGAGATAGCTTTCGAGCATGAAGCCGACGATCGAGGAGTTGCCGTTCTCGATCTGCGCCAACACGTCGTGCAGCACGTCGCCCTGGCGCGCCGGATCGTAGTGCGAGTTGCCGTGCGAGCAGTCCACGATGATGCGCTGCGGCTGCCCCGCGCGGTCGAGCTCCTCCTCGGCCTTCGACACGGCCGAGGAGCCGTAGTTCGAGCTCTCGTCCGAGCCGCGCAGCACGAGGTGCGCGTAGTCGTTTCCGCACGTGTGGAAGACGGAGAGCCGGCCGTCGTCCGCGAAGCCGAGGTAGTCGTGCGGACGCGACGCCGCGCGGATCGCCTCGGCGGCGGTGCGGAGGCCGTCCTCGTGGCGCCCGTTCTTGAAGCCGACCGGAACGGGGAGCCCGCTCGCGATCATCCGGTGCGCGTTCGATTCGCTCGCGCGCTGGCCGATTGCCATCCACGAGAACATGTCGCCCAGGTAGGCCGGCAGGAACGGGTCGAGCGCCTCGGTACCGGCCGGCAGCTCCATGCGAACGAGGTGGTGCAGGAACTTGCGCGAGGCCTTCAGGCCGTCCTCGACGCGGAAGTTGCCGTCCAGGTGCGGATCGGTGAGGAAGCCGCTCCACTCGGACGCCCCGCGCGGCTTCTCGAAGTACACGCGCATGACCACGAACAGCGACTCGGAGAGCTCGTGCGCGAGCGCCGAGAGGCGGCGCGCGTAGTCGTCCGCGCCGACGACGTCGTGGATCGAACACGGCCCGACGACCGCCAGCAGCCGCGCGTCCGTCCCGCCGAGAATGTCGCGGATCGTCTTGCGGAAAGACGCCACGAGTTTCTCCTGCTGCGGCAGCAGCGGGTCGAACTTCTTCAGGTCGGCCGGCGAAAGCAGCGGATCGACCGACCGGACGAGGTTGTTGGGGTTGAAGGGAGAGGCCATGTCACTTCCTCCGCGAGCCCGACCAGATGACGCCGAGGCCGTGGAGCGTGAGATCGGGCTCGACGGAGCACGGAATGCCGGAATCCTCGAGCGCCCACGCGGCGTAACCGCCGGTGGCGCAAAAGACGGTCTTCTCCCCGTTGCGGCGGCGGATGAAGTCCGCCATCTCGCGCACCATGCCGCGGTAGGCGACGCGCGCGCCGAGCTGCATCGCGTGGGCCGTGCTGTCGCCCCACGACGGCGAGCCGGCGCGCAGGTCGATCGCCGGCAGCTGCGCGGTCTTCTCGTGCAGGTAACTGCCCATGACCGGCAGGCCCGGCGCGATGAGGCCGCCGACGTAGGCGCCGCGCGCGTCGACCACGTCGAACGTGAGCGCGGTTCCGAAGTCCGCCACCGCGACCGGGAAGCCGTGGCGCGCGGCGGCGCCGACGGCGTCGCAGAGGCGGTCCGCGCCGATCTGCCGCGGGTGCGGGTAGTCGATCCGGATCGGCAGCGGCGTGTCGTGCGAGAGGATTTCGAGCCTGAGTCCGTAGAGGCGGCGCAGGTACCACGACCACTGCGCGTTCACCGCGGGGACGACGCTCGCGAGAATCGCGGCGCGCGCCGTCCGCGCCCCGGCGCGGTCGAGCGCGCGGGCGACGTCCTCGGGCGAAGCGGAGAGCCCGCCGCGCACCGCCGAGACCGCCGTCACGCGGCGGCCGTCCCACCGCCCGATCGACGTGGACGTGTTGCCCACGTCGATCACGACGCAGGCGCAGCGCGGGCGGGCGGCGGTCTTGTTCGCTTGCATGGCGGACGAGTATACACGACCGGCCCCGCGCTTTCAAGCGCGCGAAATACCTTGCGCGGACGCCGCGGTTCCCGTATAATCCGCCGCAACCACACAACCGGGCGCGCCCGCGCCCCAACCACAAAACAAGGACAAACACCATGGGCAAGTTCCAAGCCAAGGCCGCCGGCAAAGGCTTCTCGTTCAACCTCCTCGCCACCAACGGCCAGGTGATCGCGACCTCCGAGGTCTACAACAAGATGGACTCCCTCAAGAAGGGCGTCGCCAGCGTCCAGGCCAACGCGCCCGCCGCCGGCGTGGAGGACCAGACGGCCGCCGGCTTCGCCAAGCTGCCGAACCCGAAGTTCGAGGTCTACGCGGACAAGGCCGGCAAGTTCCGCTTCCGCCTGAAGGCCAAGAACGGCCAGATCATCGCGGTCGGCGAGGCCTACGAGACGAAGAAGGCCGCCCTCGCCGGCGTCGCCTCCGTCAAGAAGAACGCCCCCGGCGCCAAGCTCGTCTAGGGCGGCGCTTTCCGCGGAAAAACGGAACGCCCGCGGCCGTCGAACGGCCGCGGGCGTTTCCTTTCGTTGTCGCGCGAAGCGCGTCGCCCTACTTCTGGTCGAGCGCGGCGACGCCGGGCAGCACCTTGCCTTCGAGGTATTCGAGGGAGGCGCCGCCGCCGGTGGAGATGTGCGACATCTTCTCGGCGAGGCCGGACTTCTTCACCGCGGAGACGGAGTCGCCGCCGCCGATGATCGACGTGCCGCCGTTGGCCTTGACCTCGGCGACGGCCGCCGCGACGCCGAACGTGCCGGCCGCGAACTTCTCCATCTCGAAGCAGCCCATCGGGCCGTTCCAGACCACGGTCTTGGCGGTCTTCACCGCGTTCGAGAAGAGCTCGATCGACTTCGGGCCGATGTCGAGACCCATCCAGCCGTCGGGAACGTCCTCGCCGACGACCTGCGTGTTGGCCTCGGGGTCGAACTTGTCGGCCGCGACGCTGTCCACCGGGAGGAGGAACTGCACGTTGCGCTCCTTCGCGAGCGCCATCATTTCGCGCGCGTAGTCGAGCTGGTCGTCCTCGCAGA
>JAFPUX010000004.1 GCA_017413145.1 Kiritimatiellia bacterium
CGCGCTACTGGAGCGCGACGGATTGCCGCCTTCCGCCGCTCGCGGCGCGGTTCGTCCCGCTCGACCGCGACGCCACGCGTCGCGTCGTCTCCCGCGCCTTCGCGCCCGCCGGCGCCCCCTACGGCCGCCCGGACCTCTCGCACCTCGTCCCGCCGGACGCCCGGCCCGACCCGCGCGCCGTCGCGCTCGTTCCGCTCACGCCGTGGGAGGGCAAGCGCTGGCCGCCGTCGCATTGGGCCGAACTCATCGCCGCCCTGCGCGCGAAGGGCTTCCGCCCGGTGGTTCTGTGCGGGCCCGGGGAAGCCGCGGACGCGGCGGCGGCAACGGGAGGAGAACCCCCTTCGGGGGATTGTCCACCATTGACACCATTGACACCATTGTCCACCAATCCCAATTCCCAATCAAACAACTCCGCGAACTCCGCGGACTCCGCGTGCGAAAAAACGACGGGCCATAAGCCGGCTGAACAAAACTCCGCGAACTCCGCGGACTCCGCGTGCGAAATAAAAGAGGCACGGGACGCCGCCGCCTGGGTCGCGAACCTCTCCGCGTGCGTGTCCGCGGTCTGCGTGAACACGGGGCCGATGCACGTCGCGGACGCGCTCGGCGTGCCGCTCGTCGTGGTCGACGGCGCGTCGCGCCTGCCGCTCTGGGCGCCGGAAGGTCCGCGCAGCGCCGTCGTCGAGCACCAGGACCGCGTCCCGTGGGCGCCCGTCCATCCGACATCCTCCAACGGTCCGGCCGTGCAGCGCGGCGTGATGGCGCTCGTGCGCCCGGACGAAGTCCTTTCCGCCCTCGAACGGGTCCTCTCCCGATGAACAAGCCCCCCCGCCAGTCCAACTTCGAGCTGCTCCGCCTGCTCGCGATGCTCGCGATCGTGTCGGGGCACCTCTTCACCGAAGGCCACCTGATCGCGCACGCGTCGCCATACACGCTGTTGCCGAGCCTGCTGCTCGGATGCGGCGCGCGCGTCGCGACGAACCTCTTCGTGCTGCTCGGCTGCTGGTTCCTCGTCGACGCCACGCGGCCCGGCGCGCCCGCGTTCGCGCCCGGCCGCCGCTGGCTGCGCCTGCACTTCACGGTCCTGTGCTGGGCGGCGCCGCTCACGGTCCTCGCGCTCGCGCTGGGCGCGCACCCGGGGCTCAAGGACGCCGCGCGCGGCTTCGTCCCGTACCTCGGGCGCCCGCTCTGGTTCGCCTCCGCGTGGCTCACGCTGCTGCTCGCCGTCCCGTTCCTGCGCCACGCGTTCGCGCTCGGCGCGCGCCGGCTCGGCGCGCTCGTCGGCGTCGGGTTCCTCGTCTTCGTCGTGCAGTCGACGATCGCCGACTTCCGCGAAGGCTTCCTCGTCGACACGCTCTGGTTCTTCTACGTCTACCTCGCCGCCGGCTGGCTGCGCCTCTACGGCGGACGCCTCCTCGCGCGCATTCCGGCGTCCGCCGCGCTCGTGGTGGGCCTCGCGATCTACGCATCGCTCGTCCTGCCCGAATGGCTCGCCCGAGCGTTCTGGGATTCGTCCGCGGCGGCGCCGGCGGTCCACGCGCTCGCCGAACGCTTCCTCGCCGACCTCAAGAGCGCGCCGAACGCCCTCTGCGCGCTCGCGGTTTTCGTCTTCTTCGCGAAGCTGGAGATGCGGCCGCGGCGCTTCCTCAACGCCGTCGCGCGCCCCGCGTTCGCGGTCTACGTCGCGCACCAGACGCCGGCCTTCTGGCCGCTGCTGTGGCCGCGGATCGTCCGCACCCCCGAGTGGTGGGGGCAGTGGTGGACGCCGCTCGTCGCCGTCGGCGCCGTCCTCGCGGTCTACGGCGCCGTCGCGCTCGTCGAGACCGTGCGCCTCCGCTGGATCGAGCCGCTCTGGACGCGCTCCCGCGCGTTCGCGTTCCTCGCCGGGTGGATCGACCGGCTCGTCCGCCCGCCGTGCGCGCCCGGAACGGACGCCGCGGACGCGGACGAACTCGCGGCGCTCGTCGCCGC
>JAFPUX010000035.1 GCA_017413145.1 Kiritimatiellia bacterium
CGAGGATCTGCGAGGGCGGGAGCGCGGGAAGGGCGCGGCGCGTGGCGGCGACGAGGTCGCGCGAGGTCACGACGAGGACGCGCTCCGGCGGGACGAGCCCGCGCAGGCGGCCGACGGCGTGCGCGACGAGCGCCTTGCCGCCAAAGAGGTCGACGAACTGCTTCGGGCGCGCGGCGCGGCCGACGGGCCAGAAGCGTTCTCCGCGGCCGCCGGCCATGATCACGGCGTAGAAGGGCGGGGCGGGGGAGCGGCGGGCGGGGCGGGTGTCAGTTTTCTTCTTCATCGGTCGTTCCGTCCGCGGCCGGGACGGCTTCGTCGTCTTCCTCCCAGAGATCGCCGGGGAGGAGTTCGGGGTCGGGTGCGGCGATTTCGTCGTCCGTCGGTATCATCAGGTAGTTGGCGGCGGCCGCCGCGATCTTGGCGAAGATCGGGGCGGAGACGTTGCCGCCGGCGTGCAGGCGCAGCGGGTTGCGTTCGGTCTTGCGCGGGCGCTTGACGGTGACGAGGATCGCGAGCGCGGGATCGCGCGCGGGGAAGAACCCGCAGAAGGAGGCGCAGTATTCGCGGTCGAGGTAGTGTCCGTTCTCGACGAGCTGCGCGGTGCCGGTCTTGCCGGCGACCTCGTAGCCGGCGACCGCGCCGCGGCGGGCGGTGCCGCCTTCCTTCGTGACGTGCGCGAGCATGAAGGCCATGTCGCGCGCGGTCTTCGCGCCGATCGGGCGGCCGATCTCCTCGGGTTCGTGCGACCAGACGACGTCGCCGGTGGGCGAAACGACTTCCTTGACGATCGACGGCCGGAGCAGGCGGCCGCCGTTCGCGATGCAGGCGTATGCGTTCACGAGCTGGATGCCGGTGACGGCGACGCCCTGTCCGATCGCGACGCGGATTCCCTGCAGGTCGGACCACTTGCGGCTGGGCACGAGCAGCCCCGTCCCCTCCTCGCGCAGCTGGATGCCCGTTCGGGCGCCGAAGCCGAACGCTCGGAACCATTTCTCGGTGCGCGCCTTGCCGAGCAGCATCGCCAGGCGTGAGGCGCCGCGGTTGGACGAAAACTTGATCAGTTCGGTGACCGTGATCCGGTCCGCCATGCCCCGGTGGTCGTTCAGGCGGCGGCCGCAGTAGAGCGTGTCGGAGACGTCGAGGACGGAGTTGGTCGCGACGAGCCCCTCCTGCAGCGCGGCGGCGGTGACGAAGGACTTCATGACGGAACCCGGCTCGAACGCCTGGAAGACGGCGGAGTTCCAGAGGCGCGGCGAGTCCTCGAGCGCGAGCTTGAAGTATTCCTCCGGCTCGAAATCCGGACGCGAGGCCATCGCGAGAATCTCGCCCGTCGCGACGTCCTCGACGATCGCCCACGCGGCGTCGGGGGCGAACTGGTCCATCGCGTCGTCCATCGCCTCGGAGACGATGCGCTGCAGCGTCTGGTCGATCGTGAGCAGGACCGCGCAGCCGTCCACGGGATCGGTCCGCTCGATGCGGCGCCCGCGCAGCTCGCGGCCGCCGGCGGTGCGTTCGCCGACGATGCGCCCTTCGCAGCCGCGCAGCTCCTCGTCGAAGCGTCGCTCGAGGCCGGACTGCGCCTCTCCGCGGCCGTTCACGACGCCGAGCAGGTGCGCGAAGTCGCGGCCGCCGAGATACTCGCGGCGCGTGAGGTCTTCGTGGCCGATGCAGGCGTGCAGCGTGCGGTCGCGGTCGATCGCGCGGACGACTTCGCGGTCCTCCGTGATGCCGAGCGGCCGGTTGCGGGGCTTTCCGCCCTTGAGCGCGCCGCCGAACGTTTCGCGAAGCTTCTCCGGCGGGCAGAGGCCGAACGAGAGCAGGTTCGTGTAGACGTGCGCGAGGACGTTCGTCTTCGCGGGGCGCCAGAGTTCGTCGAGCGCGACGGCGTCGAGCGAGAGCTTCCAGCGCGGTACGGTGACGGAGAGCGGCGCGCCGTTTCGGTCGAGAATCGGGCCGCGCAGCGCGGGCAGCGAACGCTGGTAGCGGTTGATCGCGTACACCTTGTCCGCGTCGGGCCGCAGCTGGACGAGCACGAGCTTGCGTCCCACGTAGACGAACACGAGGCACAGGAACGCGAAGACGACCGCGAGGCGGCCGCGTTCGCGCACGAACGGCCAGGCCGCGGCGCGCTTCGTCCGCGCCCAGGCGCGTGCAAGGAGGTGTCGCGGTGCCGCCATGGCGCTCGGACCGGGCCGGCGCCCGCTAGAAGTTCGCCGCGACCGCGGTCGGGCCGTGGACGGCGGCGCCGCCGGCGGGACGGACGAAGTTGCCCATCGCGACGCGGCGACCGTACGGCGTCGCGGACATCGCGATGCCGTTGTTGCGGAGCGTCTTGAGGAGGTTGCCCTGCGACTTCATGCGGTTCCACGCGAGCGTCTCGCGGTAGAGGTCCTGCTCGAGCGCCTCCTGGCGCTGCTCGGCCCGCGAGATGTCCTCGTAGATCGAATCGACGGACTGGTGCAGTGCCGCGAACGCGACGCCGATCACCGCCAGGAACGCGAAGACCCCGGCCGCCTTGGTCGGGACGGCCCAGGTGTGCTGGGTTTCGGTCCACAGGCGGTTGGTCTTGCGGGCGACGCGGCGTTTGTGCTTCTGGTTGTAGGCCATGGCGGAGGTCCTCGGAAGAGTGGAAGGGTGGAAGAGTGGAGATCTGAATGTCTGAAAGTCGGAAGGTCAATTCATCATTCATTCGTCGCGGCCGGCAGGCGGCGGACGGCGCGGAGCTTGGCGGAGCGGGCGCGGGGGTTGGCCGCGCATTCGGCGGGGGAGGGGACGACCGGGCGGCGCGCCAGGCGGCGGACGGCGGGGAGGCGCCCTTCCCAGCGCGAGCCGCCTTGCTGGAGCGCGACGTCGCGCCCTTCGTGCGCAGCGAACGCGCGCTTGACGATCCGGTCTTCGAGCGAGTGGAACGTGATCACCGCGAGGCGGCCGTCTTCCGCGAGGATGCCGAGCGCCGCTTCGAGCGCGGCCTCGACCTGCTCGAGCTCGCCGTTCACCGCGATGCGCAGCGCCTGGAACGTCCGCGTGGCGGGGTGGCGCGCGGCGCCGCGGCGGCCGCCGGCGGCCTTCTCGACGACCGCCGCGAGGCGGGCCGTGGAATCGATGCGCTCCTTCGCGTGCTCGTCGAGGATCACGCGGGCGATGCGCGCCGCGGCCGGCTCCTCGCCGAAGTCGCGCAGGATCCGCGCGAGCGAGCGCCAGTCGCCGCCGAACGAATCGAGCAGCTCCGCGGCGGTGCGGCCGCGGGATCGGTCCATCCGCA
>JAFPUX010000268.1 GCA_017413145.1 Kiritimatiellia bacterium
CCCGCGCCGGCCGCGGCGGTTGCGCCGGCCTCGCGCCGCGCGCCCGCTCCGACGCTCGCCCCGCCGCCCGACTTGGACGACGGCGGCGCGGAAGAAGCGCCTCCGCCGCCGGTCGAGTTCGAACTGCCGACCACGAAGTTGCTCCACCCGCTGCCGCCCGAAACCGCCTTCGACAACCGCGCCGAAATCGCCGAGCGCAGCCGCGTCATCGAAGACACGCTCGCGGAGTTCCAGCTCCCCGGCGCCGTCACGCACGTCGTGAGCGGCCCCACGATCACGCGCTACGAGGTCAAGCCCGAGGCCGGCGTCAAGGTGGACCGCATCCAGGGCGTCCACCGCAACCTGCAGATGAACCTGCGCGCCAAGAGCCTCCGCATCGTGGCGCCCATTCCCGGCAAGGACGTCGTCGGCATCGAGGTGCCGAACATCAAGTCGCGCCCCGTCCCGCTCCGCGGCATCGCCGAGTCGCCCGAATGGAAGAAGGCCGCCGCGGAGATGGCGCTGCCGATGCTGCTTTCGCGCGACATCGACGGCCAGCCCGTCATCGCCGACCTCGCGAAAATGCCGCACATGATCGTCGCCGGCACCACGGGTTCCGGCAAGTCCGTCACGCTGAACGGCATCCTCGCCGGCTGGCTGCTCACGCGGACGCCCCAGCAGCTGCGGCTCGTCCTCGTCGACCCCAAGCGCGTCGAATTCACGCCCTACGCCGACATCCCGCACCTGGTCGTCCCGGTCATCACGGACGCGCCGAAGGTCGCCGTCTGCCTGCAGTGGGCGGTCAAGGAAATGGACAAGCGCCTCAAGCTATTCCAGAAGGTCGGCGTCCGCAACATCTCCGCCTACAACTCGCGCCCGATGGAGCGGCAGGGCATGCTCTTCGGCGAAGACGAGGCCGCGCCGGCGGACGAGCCCGCGACGCTCCCCTACATCGCGATCGTCATCGACGAAATGAGCGACTTGATGATGCTCGCGGGAGCGGACGTCGAGCCGCGCGTCGTGCGCCTCGCGCAGCTCGCGCGCGCCGTCGGCATCCACCTGATCATCGCCACGCAGCGCCCGGACGTGAAGGTCATCACCGGCAAGATCAAGGCGAACTTCCCCGCCCGCATCGCGCTCAAGGTCTCCTCGGCCGTCGACTCGATCACCATCGTCGACCAGGGCGGCGCGCAGTCGCTGATCGGCCGCGGCGACATGCTCTTCCTCAACCCGAACTCCTCGTCCGGCCTGCAACGTTCGCAGAGCTGCTGGATCGACGACGACGAAATCGCCGCGCTCACGCAGTGGTACCGCGACCAGAGCGGTCCGATGTACCTGCCCGACATCAAGGCCAAACTCGACAAGATCAAGGTCAAGGACGCGGGCGACAGCTTCAAGACGTTCGAGAGCGAGGACGAGGGCGGCGGCGAAGGCGGCGGCGAGGACGACGCCGGCGGCGCCGACGGCGAGGAGGCGCTCCTGCAGAAGTGCCTCGACGCCATCGTCGCGGCCGACCGGGCCTCCACGTCGATGCTCCAGCGCAAGCTCCGCCTCGGATACAACAAGGCCGCCCGCATCATGGACGAACTGGAGGCGCGCGGCTGCATCGGCCCGGCCAACGGCTCCGCCCCGCGCGAGATCCTCCGCACCACCGTGCGCGACCCGAACGCCGGCGCCGAGCCGGCCGACGACGGCGGGGACGGCGACTTCGCGGACGACGCCGGCGACGAGGACTAGGGCGCCTCGCGCGACACTTCGAAGAGCCGCGTCGCCTCGGTTTTCTTCGTTCCGCTCCCGCCGCAGCGGCGGCACGCGGCGTAGCCGATGCGGGCCGGCGACCCGTCGTCGCGCACGATGCGCTCGACGGCGACGCGTCCCGTGCCCGCGCATGCGCCGCACGGAACGGTGAACGACGCCTTCCGCGGCACGGTGAAGACGGCGTCCGCCTCGAACGCCGCCAAGATCGCCTCCGTGCCCGGCTGCGGCAGCGGCGCCGCCTCCGGCCGCGGCGTCTTGCGGACGGTCGTTCCCGAGACGGCGTACTCGTACGCGGGGACGAGCGTCCGTCCGTCGATCCGGTATTCGTTCCGGACGATCGGCAGCACGTCCGCGCGGAACCGGGCCCCGTCGACCTTCCGTGCGACGGGCGCGCCGTCGCCGAGCTTCTCCAGAAGCGACGCCTTCTCGGCCCGTTCCGCCGCCGCGCGCGAAGGCTCGGGGAGCGGGTACACGCGTTCCGTGACGACGCGTTCCGGCGGCGGCGGTGGCGGGGTGGACCACCCCGCCACGGGCGTCGTGACGAGCGGCATCCCGGCGAACGGGTTTTCTTCGACCGCCGGCACGACGACGTGGTACCCGTTCACGCGGCCGTGGCGGTCGGTCGTCCAGCCCGTCACGCGCGGCTCCCACGGAGCGACGGGTCCGACGGGTTGCGGCGGCAGGAAACGGACCGCCCGGGGCGCGGGCCGCGC
>JAFPUX010000269.1 GCA_017413145.1 Kiritimatiellia bacterium
GACGCGCCTCCCCGCGGCGCTGCGCCCGGGCGACGTCTGCGCGCAGGGACTGCCGAACTACTCGGGCAACCTCTCGTACTTCGTCCGGCCGCGCGTGCCGAAGGCCGGCCCGTGCCGGCTGCGGATCGACGCGTGGCGGGGCGCGGCGCTCGGGTTCCGCCTGAACGGCGGCGCGGAGGTCTTCCGCCCGTGGCCGCCCTACGAGGCCGTGTTCGACGCCGGCCTGCGCCGCGACGGCACGGACGAGATCGAAGTGATCGTCTACGGCCACCGCCGCAACGCCTTCGGCCCCTTCTACCTCCCGGGCGGCGAAACGACGCCCGGATGGTGCGGCCCCCGCGAAATGCGGTCGTCCGCCGCCTTCCCGGCGCGCGCGCTCGTCCCCTTCGGACTCGGAACGGAGTGACAAGCCATGCAGGACCCGCGCCCCATCCCGCCGCTTCCGCCCCCCGGACGCGCCCGCGCCGGTTCCCCGATTGCCGAGCCGGCAGAATGGTTCGACGCAGTCGTGGATGCGCGCTACGGCAAAGGCGTCCGCGACGAGATCCTCGCAGACGCAGAGCGCGCCTTCCGCACGCATTTCGACGACGACAAGAACCGGAAAGCGGAGAACGTCGTGTGGCACGACGGGCCCGACGGAAAGAAGATTCCGTTCCTGGACGGTTGGATTTCCCCCGAGATGGGCGCCTGGCAGGGCGAATTCTGGGGCAAGTACATGCTCGCCGGCGCCGAAGTCGCGGAATGCAGGAATGACGCGGAGCTCAAGCGCTGGCTCGCCGGGAACGCCGTCCGGTTCGTCCGGGAGTTCCGCCAGTCCGACGGCTACATCGGTTCCTACGCCGACCGAGACTTCCTCGGCGGGCCGAAGGACCGGCGCCACGGCTTCGCGTGGAACGTCTGGGGACGCAAGTACACGATGTGGGCGCTGCTTGAGATCGCCCGCGTCTGCGACCGGCCCGAACTTGTCGATGCCGCAGCGGGCATGGCCGGCCAGCTGATGGCGCAGCTCTCGGAAAGAGGCCTTTCGCTCCGCGAAACCGGGACTTTCGCCGGAATGCCAAGCTGCAGCGCGTTGATCGTCCTGGTCCGGCTGCATCGCGCGACCGGCCGCCGGGAACACCTCGCCTTCGCGCGGAACATCGTCGCCGACTGGGACCGCGCGGACGGCGCGATTCCGAATCTCGTGGGTAACGCGTTCAGCGGACGTCCCGTGCACGACTGGTATCCGAAGCCGGAACATTGGGCGAAGTCCTACGAGATGATGAGCTGCCTCGAGGGTATCGTCGAATACGCCGAAACAGTCGGCGGCGCGGAGGGTGCGAGGCTTTTGGATGCGGTCACGCGCGTCAGGGATCTGCTCGTCCGCCACGAGACGAACCGGCTCGGCTCCGTAGGAGACGGCGACAAGTTCACCGGCCGCCAGAACGAACGCAACAACGGCACGGAGCTGTGCGATGTCGTTTACTGGATGCGCCTGAACGCCGCGCTTCGCCGCGCAACCGGGGATGGCAAGGCGCCGGCGCTTGTCGAAAAGGCATTCCGCGGGGCGTTCCTGCCTGGAATCCGCGACGGCGGCCGGTGGTGCGTGCAGCTGGTGAAGGCGGACGGGACGGACGTCCCGGCGCCTCTTCAGGTCGGCATGAAGCGCCACCACTGCTGCGTGGACAACATGCCGCGCGGCTTCGTCGCGGCACGGCATGCCGGCATCCTCCGCGTCGCCGCGCCCGACACAAACGCCGCCGCCGGACGGTGGCGGCACAACAACGAACGGATCCAACCATGAGAAAATCACCCACCCGCCCGCGCCGGTTCCCCGGCTGCCGAGGAGCCGCAATCATTGCGCTTGTCGTTACGGCCTTCGCCGCGAATGCGGCCTACGACTACTACTGGTATGGCGCTGCCGGCGACGGTCTCTGGACGACGCCGGCCAATTGGTCGACCACCAGGGATTCCTACACCAAGGCCGGCGACTATCCGCGCTCCAGCACGTTCAGCGTCCATGTCGACACGGCCGTCGCGCCCGACCACCACGTGACGATCCGCATCCCGAAGCTCGCGAGCAACCCGGCGGGCTGCGGCGCGTTCGAGTTCTTCGACAGCACGGGCGCCGGGACGCTCACGCTCGCCGGCGAGCC
>JAFPUX010000036.1 GCA_017413145.1 Kiritimatiellia bacterium
CGGCCTCCGCCATGCCGGCGCGGTCGCGGATCCGCATGCCCGCGAGAACCTCGGCTTCCGGGAGGTTCGGCGTGACGAGCGCGGCGAGCGGCAGCAGGCGGTCGCGCAGGGCCGCGACCGCGTCGTCCGCGATCAGCTTCGCGCCGCTCGTCGCGACCATGACGGGGTCGACGACCTTCGGGATCGAAGGTTCGCGCGCGAGGCGGACGGCGACCGCCTCGATGACGGGCGCCGAGGCGAGCATGCCGGTCTTGAGCGCGCCGACCGCGTAGGCGGGCAGGATCGCGTCGAGCTGGGCGACGACGAAGGCCGGCGGCGGGATTTCGACGGCGTAGACGCCGGCGGGGTTCTGCGCGGTGAGCGCGGCGACGGCGGTGCACGCGTGGAGCCCGAACGTGTGGAACGCCCGGACGTCGGCCTGGAGGCCCGCGTTTCCGCCGCTGTCGCTCCCCGCGATGGAGAGGGCGGCGACCTGCCGCCCTCCGTCAAGATGCATTTCCATGGCAGCGGTTCGGCTCGGTTGGGGCTGGCACCCCCAAGGAGAGTCGAACTCCTCTTCCATGGATGAAAACCATGTGTCCTAACCGATAGACGATGGGGGCGGAAAACTGGTGGCGAGGGAGGGACTCGAACCCACGACCAACGGATTATGATTCCGGAGCTCTACCAACTGAGCTACCTCGCCAGGTCGGGTGGACGGCGCAACAGGCTACCAAATGCGGGGCGCGAAATCAAGCGCGAAATTCGCGCGCTTCCGGCCGCGCGGGCGCGCCGCTGGCGCGCGGCGCGGGGTTGTGCTAGAATCGCGCGGCATGGACAGCCTGCCTCCCCTTTTCGCCGCGCCGCCGTCGGTCTACGCCGTCGGCGACGAGTACCGGATCTGCGTGCCCGTGACGGGCGAATGCACGATGTGGGTCGAATGCGCCGGCCGCGCGCACTACGACCACGCCAACGGGATCCTGCGCTCCGGCCGCCCGGTCCACATCGCGTCGCTGCCGCAGCGCGACCTCGACCGGACGCGCGCGTATTCGGTGTTCCTGCGGCCGATCGTCGAGCGCAAGCCGTACTTCACGCAGACGGGCGAAGTGCGGCGCTTCGACGTGGCGCGGTTCCGTCCCGTCGCGCCGCGCGGCGGGACGCTGCGCCTGCTCAACGTCGCGGACACGCACAGCTTCGTCGACGGCGCGGTCGGCGCGGCCGCCGGGCTGAAGCCGGCGCCGGACCTGCTGCTGCTCAACGGCGACGTCCCGGAGGACTGCGGCAGCCCGGAGCGGATGGCGGTGCCGCACCTGATTTCCGGCCGTATCACGGGCGGCGCGTTTCCGTGCGTCTTCGCGCGCGGCAACCACGACCTGCGCGGCGTGTTCGCGGAGCAGTACGCGGAGCTCACGCCGACGGACGGCGGGCGCTCCTACTACGAGTTCCGCGCCGGCCCCGTGTGGGGGCTCGCGCTCGACACGGGCGAGGACAAGGTCGACGGCTGCGACGAATACGGCCACACGGTCTGCTGCGAGGCGTTCCGCGAGGAGGAGGAAGCGTGGCTGCGCGGCGTCGTGAAGCGCGGCCCGCCGCGCGGCGCGAAGTGGCGGATCCTCGTGTGCCACAACCCGTTCTCCCACCGCATCCGTCCGCCTTTCGACATCGAGCAGGCCCGCTGGCGCCGCTGGTGCCGGATGGTCGCGAAGCTGCGCCCGCACGCGATGCTGACGGGCCACCTGCACGAGTGCTGGCTCGAGCCGCCGGGCGGCGCGCACGACGACTACGGCGCGCCGTGCCCGGTCGTCTGCTCCTCGCTCGTCGACAAGGGCAAGGGTACCTACACCTGCGGCGCGGTCGACCTGTGCGCGGACGGCGCGGTCGCCGTCCGCTTCGTGGACGAACGCGGCCGGACGACCGGCCGCGCGGC
>JAFPUX010000270.1 GCA_017413145.1 Kiritimatiellia bacterium
GCGCCGCCGCGGACGCCTGGCGCGCGACGCTCGACCCCGCGATCCCCGCGGGCGAAGTCGACGCGCTGCTCGCCGGGCTCGGCTGGTCGGCGGACGCCCCGCCCGACGCGGCGAAGCTCTTCGCGCTCCCGCCGGAAACGAGAGGACGGATCACGCTGTGGTCGAACGGATACAGAGACCTTGCGGACGCGACCGCCCGCGCCGAAAAGGGCGACGCCCGGGCGCAGGGCTGGCTCGCGGAGTTCTACGGGACGGGCGAATACGGCGTGGAGAAGGACCCCGAAACGGCGCGCAAGTGGCTCCTCCGCGCGGCCGAAGGCGGCGACCCGTGGGCGAAGGATTTCCTGGAGCGGCTGAAGAAAGACTCCGACGCCCCGCCGCGCCGATGAAGCGGCTTCGGCGCTTCGCCGGCGCGTGGCGGGGTGGGGACCCCGCCACGCGCGCGGGGGCCGCGGGGGGCGGGCGTTCTACAGGACCGGGACGGGATCGGGAGGATTCTGCGGCGGGGGCGGGATCGGAGCCGTCTCCTGGACCCAGCTGTCGTACTGGGTCTGGAGGGTCTGCGTGAAGCGGTCCCTCGTCCCGCCGCGGAAGAGGTTCGTGAACCAGTTCCCGCTCGCGAAGCGCGCCTGCACGCGCCCGTTTTCGAACGAGACGTCGAACGTGTTGTGGTTGACCTTGATCTTCCCGCCGACGGGGGCGTCGCCGTTCAGGCCGAGGAAGTGGTCCTTGAACGAGACGTCGGCGATGTGGGCTACGGATTGGACGGGCATGGGGGACCTCGGTTGGGGGGTTGGGTGGTTCGATGGTTCGGTGGTTTGAAGCGCGCCGTGGCGTGCGTTCGGTTGCCCATTACACACGAAACCGGCCTGGGACGTTACAAAAAAAATCTCGGCACCCGTTTGCGCGGGGTACGGACGGGCGGCTCGCCGCCGCGCGACGTCGACGGCCGGACCCCACCGAAGCGGCGGGCAATCGACCGTCGCCGCCCGGCGGCCGCGGGACGCGGCCGGGCGTGCGAGGGGCGCGGACTAGGGCCAGATGACGGAGACGGCGTCCTGGGCGTCGCCGAGCGCGGCTTCGAGGCGCCGCACGAGCGGGCCCCAGTCCTCCCCCGAATCTTCGAGCGCCCCGTCGGCGGCGTAGACCGCATACGAGGTGCCGCGGTCGGTGCATGCGACTTCGATCCGCGACGCCCCGTCCGCGCGCCCGGCCGTCGTCAGCAGGAGGATGCCCATCCGGATCGCCGCGCCGATTTCCTCGTCGTCCGCCTTCTGCGACGCCTCGTCCGAGAGGACGCGTTCGCAGGGCAGGCGGAAGTCGATTTCGAGCGACGGCTCGCTCCACTCGAATTCGAAGACGCGGCTCTGGACGCCGTGTCCGCCGACGAGGTGCGTCAGTCCCGCGCCGGATTCGATTTCGGCGAAGGCGGCCCGGAGTTCCGCGGCCGCCGCCGCGCGTCCGGCTTCGATGTCGTTTTCCATGGGTTCGTCCTGTGAAGTTGCGGGTTTGCGGGTTCCGGAGCGCGCGGGATGCGGAACGCGGCCGGGCGAGCGCGGGGCGGCTACGCCCCGCGCCAGATGACGAGGAGCTGCGTGCGGTCGTCGGACTGCTCCGCGCCGGCGGCGTGGGCGTCGACGCCCGCGAGGACGGCGCCGGTGCAGGTCTCCGGGTGCGCGAGGAAGCCGCCGCCTTCGAGGAAGGACCGGAGGCGCTCTTCGCCGAAGAGCTCGCCGTGCGGGTCGGACTGCTCGGTCACGCCGTCTGTGTAGAGGTAGATCGCGTCGCCCGGTTCGAGCGAGAGCGTCTCCGCGCGGTATTTCGCGCCCGGCATCGCGCCGAGGACGAGCCCCGGCCGCGAACGGACGTAGGCGGCGGAGCCGTCCTTCGCGCGCAGCCGCAGCGGCGGGTTGTGCCCCGCGTTCACGTAGGTCACGACGCCCGTCGCCAGGTCGACCGTCCCGATCCACGCGGTGACGAACATGTTCGCGGCGTTGCCTTCGCAGAGCGCGTCGTTGGCCTCCCGCACGACGTCGGCGAGCGGCCGGCCCGACTGCGCGAGGTTCTTGAGGATCGTCTTGGCGCGCATCATGAAGAGCGCGGCCGGGACGCCCTTGTCGCTCACGTCGGCGACGAGGAACGTGACGGCCTGCGGCCCGGTGAAGTAGAAGTCGTAGAAGTCGCCGCCGACATCGCGCGCGGGCCGCATGTCCGCGAAGAGGTCGATGCGCTTCTCCGAGGGGAACGGCGGGAAGACGCGCGGGATCGCGTTCTCCTGGATGTCCGCGGCCATCGCGAGCTCCTTGGCGCGGCGGGCGCGGGCCTGGGAGCGGACCCAGACGGCGATGACGATGCCGACCAGCACGGACGCCAGCACCAGCGCCGCCGCGTTGAGGAGGGCGGAGGTGCCCACGAGGACGCGCCGCTCGACGACGGCCGCGTGCTTCGGGACCATCGCGTAGACGGGGAAGCCCTCCACCTCGCGCCGCTGCCAGTGGCAGTCCGGCGGCGCCCCCCGCCACTGGCCGCTCTCGAAGGCCGGGTCGAGGTGCGAGATGATCGTGCCGCCCGCCGTGGTGATGACCATGTAGCCGTCGTTGCCGCTCACGTGGCGGTTGTGCGTGAGGCCCGTGACGGCGGAGCGCGCGAGGTGGCGCACCGAGGCTTCGCGGCAGCCGACCTGGACGAAGCCGCCCTCCGGGAGCCACACGCCGACGTATTTGATCATGTCGCCGGCGCGGGAGTTCGGCATCAGGCTCTGCGCGACCTCCGTCTCGCGGTCGAGCAGCGGCCGGAAGGCGCCGGCCTGGCCGCCGATGGTGTTGAAGTCGAACCCGATGTCGCGCGCGTCGGCGCTGTGCGTGAGGATGCCGTCCGCGCCGACCACGCACAGCTCGTCGACGAACAGTTCGCGGGCGACTTCGCGCAGGCGCGCGACGGCGGCCTGCGGGTCGGCCCAGACCGGCTCCGCGCGCAGGGCGGGCAGGCGGTCGCGGAAGAGCATCGCCTGGCGGACGAGCCGCCGGTCGACCGCCTCGCGGATGGCGTTCTCGACGTCCTCGAACGCGATGTCGATCAGCCGGTTCGCGTTGCGCTCGGCCAGGCTGTCGTGCAGGAGCCACGTGAGAAGGAGGGAGCCGAGGAAGGCCGCGCCGACGGCGCCGGCGAGGAATGTGGCGAGCTTGCGGCGGGAATTCATTTCGCGCCTCCTTCCTTGCGGTCGCGGATCGCGGCGTTCACCGCGGCGAGCAGGTCGGGACGGCCCTTGCGGACGGCGACGCCGTAGTGCTCGCGCGTCTCGAGCGGCGTGACGGACAGGGCGCCGCCGGACTCCGCCACCGCGCTGAGAAGCGCGGGCCGGTCGTAGAAGATCGTGTCGAGGCGGCCCTCGCGCAGGTCCGGGACGGCCTCGGCCAGGGAGCCGTAGCGGAACGGCTCGATGCCGTGGCGCGTGAGGTAGAAGTCGCTGCTCATCGACTCGACCACGCCCACGCGGAGCGACTCGGCGCGGATCATCGTCGGCGGCGTCGTGCCGGTGCGGTAGAGGAACGAGCACCCCTCTTCGGCGTAGGGGTCGGAGAAGTCCGCGTTGCGGCTCCGCCCCTCGGTGATCGTGATCGCGGCGATCGCGAAGTCGGCCTTGCCGTCCTTGACGGCGGGCAGGATGCCGGCGAACGGCATCACGCGGATCTCGAGCGGCCGGCCGAGCTTCGCGGCGGCGGCGCGGACGATCTCCACGTCGATGCCGGCGGGCTCGCCGGTGTCGGGGTCCAGGTAGGTGTAGGGCGGGACTTCGGGCATCATCGCGGCGACGAGCGGCGCGTCGTCGCCGCGGTCCGGGGCGGTGGCGGCGTCCGTCCCGTTCCCGCCGCAGCCGGCGAGCAGCGAGGCCGCGAGCGTGGCGGCGAGGAAGGTCGTGGCGGGGTGTTTCATGGGTTGGAGTCTACCACGAACCCCGCGTCCCCCGCAAGGGTGCCTCACTCCATCGGCTTCTTGACTTCGGGGTGCTGGACCGCGAGGGGCATCCCGTCCTGCGCGAGGTAGAACATGTCCAGGACGATGGGCTTGTCGCCCGTGTTCATGCCGCAGTGGATCGGGCCGACCATTTCGACGATCGCGTCGCCGGCGCGGACGACCTGCCGCTGGCCCTCGAGCCCGACGATCGTCAGCTCGCCCTGCTGCAGGATGCCGTAGTTGATGACGGGGTGGTGGTGCCAGGGGAGCTTGCTCCCGACGGGGAAGACGTAGCGCATCACGACGAGCTCCGGCTTGCCCTTGAGGTAGTCGGGCAGCGCGGTGCCGTCCCAGCTTTCGGACGTGCGCTTGAGCTCCATCTTCTGGACCTCGGTGGCGCTGTCGTACTTCGCGAACGGCGAAGACGCGCAGCAGCGGTCGCAGCAGGTCTTGCAGCCGGAGAGGAACGCCGCGGCCAGGACGGCCAGGCAGACGGACAGAGTGCGTTTCATTTCGTTTTTGTCTTTTGGGATTCTTGCGCGGTCCCGGAAATGGGGCGGTGCGGGGTGGGGCAGGGGAGGGAGGGCGACGGCGCCCGCCGCCTCGACGGAATCGCATTCTACTACATCGCGCTCCGGAAATCCACACATTCGTGGCGGGGTCCGCACCCCGCCACGCGCGCTTCGCGCTAGCGCGAAGGGGCGTCCTCGCGGACGACGCGGAACGAGACGTTCGGGAAGGACGCGGCGGGACAGGCGGGTTACGCGGTCGTCCGTCGGGCGAGAGGCGCCGCCGTCGTTCCCGAGGTCCGCAGTCTACCATATTGCCGCCGCCGGCGAAAGCATCGTTTTCGACGCTGGACATTCCCCACTTTTTGAAGCTGCATCGGCGGGGAGGCCCGTAAACCGGGCTTCCCCGCCGATGCGCAAGTGGAAAGTGGCTTTCCTCGGCCGGATACCGTAGACTCTACGGGTGTCACACCCAAACAGAGGAGAGC
>JAFPUX010000037.1 GCA_017413145.1 Kiritimatiellia bacterium
CCGCGAAGCCCGGACCGTCGCGCCCGGCGAGCGCCGCCTCGAGCGCCGCGAAGTCGCCGGCCGAGAGGTTCGTGCGGGCGGCGTCGAGCAGCGCGGCCGGCTCCATCGGCGGCGGGGCGCCGAAGCGGAGCGCGGGAAGCGACGCGGCGAAATACTCGTAGGACATCGCCACTAGCCGAAAGCGGCCTTCGCCAGTTCGGGGCGGACGACGCGCGAAAGCGCCTCGACGACCGCTTCGGCGGTGAAATCGTGTTCGACGCGGCCGTTCTTCACGAGAACGCGGACGCCGGCGGCGACGTCGGCGTCCGGGGCGATCTTGAGCCCCTTGGCGAGTTCGGCGGCGAGGCGGGCCTTCGCGTGGGCGGCCACCTTCTCCGCTTCGGCGGGCGGGACGCGCAGCTCCGCGCCGGCGTCCTCTGCGGCCGAGGCCTTCGCGACGGTTTCGACGACCGCCGCGAGCGCGTCGCCGGACAGCGCGGCCTTGACGTCCGCGCGCAGGAGGCGCTCGCACGTCTCCTGCACGTTCTCGCGGACGGAGCGGACGACGTCGCGCGCGGCCTGGCGGAGCGACTCGCCGGCGCGGCGTTCGAACGTGGCGGCGTCCGCCTCGGCCTTGGCGAGCCGCTCGGCGGCCTTTTTCTCCGCGGCGGAAACGATGTCGGCGGCCTTCTTCTCCGCGGCGGAGACGATGTCGGCGGCGCGGGCCTCGGCCTTGGCGACGCCGTCGGCCTGGATGCGGTCGAGCAGGGACTGGAGTTCTTCGGACATGGGGGACGTTCTCCTCTCGTTCCCGCGGTGCGGGAATGCGGGTTCAAGTATGCCGCAAACCGCGTCGGAAGTCCAGCGATTTCCGCGTTCGGGCCGCCGGCTTTTTTTGCTTGCCCCGGAACGGCGGCGGGGGTAGAATGGGATGCCGTCCGGTTCCCCCGGGGCCGGACGACGCCGCAACTTTTCCCCGCCGAACCAGGAAAACGCCATGAAAATCGGAATCGCCACCGCCATGGAGTCCGAATGGACCCACATCGAGAAGATCCTCGTGGATTCCCGCGAAGTCGCCGCCAACGGCCGCAGCTTCCACCTCGGGAAGATCGGCGCCAACGAGATCGTCCTCGGCACGACCGGCATCGGCAAGGTGAACGCCGCGATCGGCGCGGTGACGATCCTCGAGGACTTCAAGCCCGACTGCCTGGTCAGCACGGGCGTCGCCGGCGGGCTCGACTCGTCCCTCCACGTGATGGACGTCGTGGCGGCGGACGAAGTCGTCTACCACGACGTGGACTGCGGTCCGGGCAACGAATACGGCCAGGTGCAGGGGCTGCCGCCGCGTTTCAAGTGCGACGCCCGCCTCGTCGCCCACGCCCGGCGCCTCAAGGTCCCGAACGAAGCCGAACCGGCCATGGCCGTGACGGGGCTGCTCGCGAGCGGCGACCGCTTCATCTCCAAGCCGCAGCAGCTCGCCGTCATCAAGTCCCGTTTCCGCGACGCGCTCGCGGTCGACATGGAGTCCGGCGCTCTCGCCCAGGTCTGCCACCTCTTCCGCGTGCCGTTCCTGTCCTTCCGCATCCTGAGCGACACGCCGCACGGGACCGACCGCTTCGCGCAGTACTCCAACTTCTGGGAGGCCGTCGCCGAGCGCGCGTTCACCGTGACGCACGAGTTCCTCGAGACGCTCCCCGCGTCGCTGGACGACATCCCGCTCGATTAGCGCGCGGGCCGCGGCGGGTCCCGCCGCGCTAGACCGGGGAAGCCGGGAACAGCGTGCCTTCGTCTTCCCCGGCGAGGACGCGCAGGAGCGCGTCCCGGCGGCGGCCGTCGGCGACGACGACGTTGGCGCCGGCCGCGGTGCAGGCGGCGGCGGCGGCGAGCTTGCTGTCCATGCCGCCCTTGGAGAGGCCGCCGGCCTTCGCGGGCCGCACGAGGGAAAGCGCGCCGCGGCCGATTTCCTCGACGAACGGAACGCGCGCGGTGCGGCCGCCGGCGAGCGGGCGGCGGAGGCCGTCCACGGCGGAGAGTATCACCACGAGGTCGGCGCGCACCTGGCGGGACAGGAGCGCGGCGAGGCGGTCGTTGTCTCCGAGCGACATGTAGGCCTTGACCTCCTCGTCGGCGACGGCGTCGTTTTCGTTCACGACCGGGACGACGCGCCGCACGAGCAGGTGGTCGAGCGTGCGCCGCATGTTGGCGAGCGACAGGCGGCGCTCGAAGTCTTCGTGCGTGAGCAGCAGCTGCCCGGCGCGGACGCGGTGCGCGGCGAACAGCTCGAAGTAGGTCGCCATGAGGCGCGGCTGGCCGACGGCGGCGCACATCTGCAGGTCGGGAACGCTTTCGGGGCGCTTCGCGATTCCGAGCGCCTCCATGCCGGAGGCGATCGCGCCGGAGGAGACGAGCACCAGCTCGTAGCCCTTCGCGTGCAGGACGCAGATCTGGCGCACGAGATCCGCGATGCGGCGGCGGTCGGGGCGGCCCTTCGCGTCGACGAGGACCTTGCTGCCGATCTTGACGACGACGCGCCGGGATTCGGGAAGGGACTGGCGGAACTTCGCGCCGCTGTCGGGTGTCTTTTTCACGGGGCGGACTAGAAGACGTAGGACGCGGTCAGGACGACCGCGAGCGAGTCGAGGGTGAATTCGCCGGAAGACTGCCGGTCGCGGCGGCCGGTCTTCGCGTCCCGGTACCCGAACTCGCAGTCCGGCTCGAGCCACGTGCGCCGCAGGGACAGGTCGAGCTCGAATTCCGGGATCGGACGCCACGCGACGCCGGCCGAAAGCGAGAGGCCGAACGCGTCGTCCACGTCGATGTAGCGGTACCGGCCGGCGGCCGTCTTGTTCCCGGGCTTCCCGGCCGCCTTCCAGGATTTCGGGCCTGCGTAGCCGAGACCCCACCAGGCGTCCTCGTCGAAATCGCCGGCGTACCAGCCCAGGCCGACGCCCGCGTGCGGGCGCACGACGCCGTCGTCCAGCGGATACGTCCCTTCGACGAGCAGGAGCGGGCCGGCGGCCGACACGATCCCGTCGGACATCGAACGGCCCGTTTCGGCGTTGACGTTGCAGTTCTTCGTCCGCGCCTCGACCGACTGCCAGGTCAGGCCGAGCCGGACGAAGTCGCTTGCGAGCCAGGACAGGGACGGGGCCCAGCCGAACTCGTTTTCGTCGTCCAGTTCGTTGATGTAGCCGAGGAAGGTCTTGCGGCAGGAAAGGTCCGCCGGCCGGTCGGCGTCCGTCAGACGGACGTAGGACAGGGACAGGCCGACCGCGAGACGTTCCCGGATCCAGACGTCGTAGAACGAGGCTTCGCGCAGGACCGGCGCCGGTTGCGTCCGGACCGCGCGGGGCGCGGGTTCCCCGGCGTACGGAACGGGCGCGGGCTCCGGCCGGACGTAGACCGGCGCGGGCGCCGCGGGCTGCGGTTGCGCGACCGGCTGCGGCTGCGCGACCGGCCGCGCGGGAATGCGCAACGTACGCCCCGCGCGGATGCGGTTCGCGTCCGCGATGCCGTTTTCCAGCATGATCGCCTTCACGGTCGTCCCGTGGCGGACGGCGATGGCGGACAACGTGTCGCCGGGACGGACCGTGTACGGAACCGTTTCGGCGGCGGACGCGGCGAAAACCGGAAGGATCGCGGCGGAAAGAATCGGAAGAAGGCGTTTCATCGCGGGGCGGGGCGGAAGGTCAGCGCGAGTAACTCAGGGCGTAGACGCGGCTCGTGCCGTACTTGTCGCCGGAGCCGGACATCTTGTCGCCCTTGATCGTGAGATGCCAGACGTCTCCGCCTCCGATGTAGAGCGTGACGTTCTTGCCGGACCGGCTGCCGGAGACGGACCGCGTGTCGTTGTTGTCGACCCAGGACATGGATCCGTAGATCCGTGCGCCCGATTCCGTCAGCGTCATGACCGAGCGCCACTGGCCGGAACCGGAACGGCCCGACCAGACGCCGGAGACGTTTCCGCCTTCCTCGTTGTCGTTCAGGCCGGCCTTGTCCTTGACGTCGTCGATCTTGTCCTTGACCTTGTCGCTCTCGCAGGAGCAGAGGAAGCCGGCGGCGAGGACCGCGGCGGCGAAACGGAGGAAAATGGAAGCTCGGGTTTTCATTTTGCGGCTTTGTTTCGTTTGTTTTCCGGAACGGCCGGTCCGGCCGCCGGGGATTGTTTCCGTGTCCGTCTAGCGGACGAAGCTGAGGTTGTAGGAATCGTGGGATTTGGCGTCCTCGCCGGAACCCCACATCTTGTCTCCCTTGATCGCGAGCCGCCACCAGTCGCCGTCGACGTAGAGCATCGCGTTGCGGGCGGTCCGGGTGCCGGACACGGACACGGCGTTCGTCGATTCCGACCCGGTCCACGTGACCGTGCCGGAGACGTCGCCGGACTTGTCGGTCAGGACCAGGACCGTTTTCGCGCCGTTCTTTCCGGACGTGCCGGTCCACGTGCCGGCGGCGGTGACGTCCGCCGCGTTCTCGTCGGAGGCGCCGGCCTTTTCCTTCGCGTCCTCCCACTTGTCCCGGGCCTTGTCTTTTTCGCAGGAGCAGAGGAGGGTCGCGGCGAAGAGCGCAAACGCGAGTCGGACGGCGGCGGTTTTCATCGGAATCGGCGGTGGTGGTTGACGGAGCGCGATTCTAGCACAAAACGCGCGCGGTCTTCAACACCGGACGGCCGCGCGGGTCGCGGTCAAGAGAAGTGTCGAGGAGACGCGGTCGGCCGGGAGGCCCGCGAGGCGGGCGACGGCGGCGCGGTAGGCGCGCATCTGCCCGGCGTAGGTTTCCGCCATGCGCGCGGCGAAGGCGGTTTCGTCTTCGCCCGGACGGAGGCGGTTGGTCTTCCAGTCTTGGATTTCCGCGCGGCGGGCGTCGCCCTCGCCGCGGAAGACGACGCGGTCGAACGTTCCGGAGATCCATTCGGAGCCGGCGAGCTGCTCGAAGGAGCGTTCGCGCCAGAGGTCGACGGCGTCCGCCGGGCGCACGATCGCGTCCCGCAGCGGCGAGGGCGGGGCCAGGTCGAGGTCGGCCGGGTCGATCCCCTCCGGCTGCGCGCCGGGCTCCGCCGGGAGCCAGTCGATCCGCGCGAGCGCTTCGTGGAGCGAAGTGCCGCGCTCGGCGGCGGTCGCGCCGGCCGGCAGCGCGAAGAGCGCGGAGGCGGACTTGCCGCCGTGGCCTTCGCGCGAGGGCGTGCGGCGCTTGCCGACGGCGCGGGGGAGGGGGGCCGCCAGGAGCGGCCAAGGCTGGGACTCTGGGACTCTGGGACTCTGGGACTCTGAGACTCTGGGACTTGGTGCCGGCGCCTGTCCCAGGGTCTCAGCGTCCCGGGGTCCCAGCCACCACTCGGGATTGCCGTCGGACCATTCGGGGGCGCCGCCGTCGAGGCCGAGGACGCGGGCGACGTGGTCGGAGATCGCGGGTTTGCGCAGGTCGGTTTTCTCGGGAAGGAGGACCTGGAGTTCGGACTTGGCGCGGGTGAGGGCGACGTAGGCGACGCAGAGTTCCTCGAGCGCTGCGTCGGCGGTGGCGCGGCGCGCGGCTTCGCCGATCGCGGGGTCGGCCGAAATGCCGGCGCCGTATGGCAGATACCACGCGGGCGGGTCGCCGGGGCCTTCGAGGACGAGCCCGAGGTGGGTGTGCGGCGTGCCGAAGGCGTGCTTGCGCTTGCCGCGGAAGAACGGGACGAAGACGAGGTCGAAGCCGAGGCCCTTGCTCTTGTGGATCGTGAGGACCTTCACCGTGGCGGGGTCCGCAAAGGCGCGCTCGGTCCGCGACTCGACGTAGCGGCGGAAGTCGAGCATCGTGCCGGAGCGGTCCGGGTCGGCGGCGTAGTCCGCGGCGGCGGCGACGAGCGCGTCGAGCCGCGCGCGCAGGAACGCGGCGCCGTCCGCGCC
>JAFPUX010000271.1 GCA_017413145.1 Kiritimatiellia bacterium
CCGGCAGCTGGGCTGGTTTCTGGGGCCGCTCCCGCACGAGGAGTCGCTGATGGCCCGCTACCCGGCGGACTTCCACGACCCGGCCAAGTACGCCCGGGAGAACCTCTGGCCGAAGGGCAAGACGCCCGACTTCCAGAACTTCCAGTGCGTCCCGTACCTCGAGTGGTTCATCCCCTCCAACCTGACGACCCGGGCGATCCAGATCGTCTACTCCGGCGGCGCGTACCAGTTCAACGACGTGGGCGGCTTCGAGGTCGCGCCCGCGCGGCGGTTCCTCAACGAGAAGGGCATGGCGGTCGTGACGATGAAGTACCGCACGCCGCGCCCGAAGGGCCTCGCGAAGCACGTCACGGCCTGGCAGGACCTGCAGCGCTGCATCCGCATGGTCCGCTCCGAGGCCGCGGAAAAGGGCCTCGATCCGGACCGGATCGGCATCATGGGCTCGTCCGCCGGCGGTCACCTCACGCTCCTGGGCGTGACGAGCTCGCAGACCCCCGCCTACGAGCCGGTCGACGACATCGACAAGGTCCCGTGCAACGTGCAGTGGGGCGTCGCGATCTATCCCGCCTACTCGCTCACCGACGGCGTCGACCGGGAGAACGCGACGGGCGGCAACGACGACTCCGCGGTGCCCGTCCCCGAGTTCGCGTTCGACTCCGCCACGTGCCCGACGCTCTTCATCCACGGCGACTCGGACGGCTGGGCCGCGATGAACTCGGTGAAGGCGTGGGAGAAGATGCGCGCCATGGGCGTTACGGGCGACCTGCATACGCTCTGCCGGCGCGGGCACTGCTTCCAGGCCAAGGCCTCGCCCGGCACGGGCAGCTACACCTGGCTCGGCCGCATCTGGGAGTTCATGAACCACACGGGGTTCAACAAGTAGCCCTCCCCACCCCCGCACCCCGCCACACGCCGCCGGGGAGCACTCATTGTTGTGGCGGAGTCGCTACCAATCGCGGAATGCCAGTTGTTTTTCGACATTCCGGCGATTTTGGATTTATACTTGACGGAATCTATGCTTTTCGATAGGATTCCGGCTTGTTCGCGCAACGGAGGTTCCCATGATTGGAAGAACGGAGGAAAGACGTGGAACCGCGGCGGACTGCACAACCGGCTCACGCGGCAGATCCGGCTTGCGCCGTTCACGCTCCGGGAGTGCGCGGACTACACGGCCTCGCGCGGACTTTCTCCCACGCACAGGGACGTGTGCGAGCTTTACATGGCACTGGGCGGAGTCCCGTGGTACTGGAGCCTGCTCGAACGGGGTTGGAGCGTCGCCCGGAGCCTGGATGCTCTCTTCTTTGCGGAAGGGGCGCCCCTGCGGGGCGAATACGACGAGCTCTTCGCGTCCCTCTTCCGGCATTCGGAGATCCACCGCAAGGTCGTCGCGGCGCTTGCCGCCGTGGGAATCGGCGCGGACCGGGAGACGTTGATCGCGCGGACGAAGCTTGCGGACAGCGGCACGCTCACGCGATGCCTCGAAGAGCTGGAGCAATGCGGATTCGTCCGGAAATACACGCCGTTCGGAAAGAAGACGAAGGGCGCGCTCTGGCAGCTCGTGGACGCGCTGACGCTCTTCCACCACCGGTTCGTCGCGGGCGAATCGAACCCGGACGAGCGCTTCTGGTCCCGTTCCATCGCGTCGGGAGCGCAAAACGCCTGGCGGGGGCTCGCCTTCGAGCGGGTCTGCCTCGCCCATGTCCCGCAGATCAAGCGCGCATTGCAGATTGGCGGCGTCCTGGTCCGCGTCGCCTCGTGGAGGCATGTTCCGGACGACGTGCATCCCGACGGAGCCCAGATCGATCTGCTGCTTGAACGCGCGGACCGCGTTATCGATGTGTGCGAAATGAAATGGAGCGACGGCGCCTACGCCATCGACAAGGCGGGCGAACGCAAGATGCGGAACCGATTGGAGACGTTCCGCTCCGTCACGGGGACCCGCTGCGCCGTCCACCTCGCGATGGTCACGCCCGAAGGCGTCCTCCACAACGCGCATTCCGGCATCGTCCAAGCGGAAGTGGTCCTTGAAGACCTCTTCGCGGAAGCCTAGCAAGGCGCCCGGCGCCAGACGAAAACTCACTCCGCGCCCACCGCGGACTCCGCGTGGGGTTTTGCCTCTGCGCCCTTTGCGCTCTCCGCGTGAGTTTCTTCCGCGGGGCTCGGCGTGGCGGGGTCCTGCGCGAGCGCGAGGAGGGGGAGGAGGAGCGGGCGGTTCATGGTCGGCGTGCTTGCGGGTGGCGGGGGCGTGAAGTATATCACGCCCGACCGGGGCGTAGCGGGAATGGAGGCAGAGTAGCAGAGGCACGGGGAGGCGTCAAGCGCCCGTCCGCATTTGGCCTCTTCGCACCCGCGCTCAAGCCAATCGCACCATAGTGAATTTTCCGCTCGATTCCACCGTATTTGATTTTCGATTTATTGAAATAGCAGTATGTTATGATTCAATTCCGCGAAGCCTGTCCCCGTAATCCCCAAGCGCAATCCCCAAGAAGAACGCGGAGACTTGGCGTAACGCGGAGGCAACAACGTCCGTTTCGCGCTACGGGTTGGCTTCACGCCATGCGAGAGTAGGGTATTTCTTCTGGTGGGGCTCTGCCCCACACCCCGCTGGAGCTCCGCTCTCGCGAGCGGCGCAGCCGCTCCATACGGCCGAAGCCGGCGCGGAATGCGCCGTGCGAGGCCGCATCTCAGCCGCAAAATCACAACGCCCCGGACGGATTTCCGCAACGCGCACGTGCGCATGTTGCGCTATAATGAGCGCCGTTCGCGGGACGCACCGTCCCCACCTCTCACCTCCGACCTCCGACCTCTGACCTCCCATGAAGCGCATTCTTCTCCCCGCCTTCGCGGCCCTCCTCCTCGCCGCGCCCGCCGCCCGCGCGACGGAGCTCGACACGACGCTCTTCTCGAAAAAGAGCGACATCACGGTCTCCGGCTACGCCGGCACGACGCCACTCGCGAACTTTCCCGTCCTCGTGCGGCTCGCGGCGAATTCGCCCGACGGCTTCGACTATGCCGAGTGCGCGGCGGATGGCTCCGACCTGCGCTTCGCGGACGCAAACGGCGACCTCATCCCCCACGAGATCGACACGTGGAACACCTCGGGCGAGTCCCTCGTCTGGGTGAGCGTCCCGTCGATTTCCGGAACGGCGACGACCTTCACGATGTATTACGGCACAGACGACGTCTCGGCGCTCCCCGCCGTCACGGAATCGGACGTCTGGACCGGCGCGAACTTCAACGCCGTCTGGCACTTCTCGGGCTCGAGCAAAGAATCGGCCAACGGGCTGACGCCTTCGTCCTCCGACTCGTCCTCCACCCCGCCGGGCTACACCGCCACGACCTTCGGTGTCGGTACGTGCTTCAAGGCCAGCAACTCGACGCTCGGCTATCTGGTTTCCGACGCCTGGACGACACTCGGTACGGGCGGCACGCTCACCCTCTCCACTTGGTCGAAGTTTGACGGATCCTCTGCCAACTACAACCGCATGCTTTCCTGCATGTCGGACTGGGCGAAACCGGCCGGATGGGAACTGACGATTCAGAACGCCAGCGATCAAATCACCGTCGGTTCGTCCGGCCAGAGCCAGTTCCAGTACACGGCGAGCGGCGTCGGCCCCGGTTCGGGCAACGTCTATCTGACGGTGGTTTACAACGCGGGCGGCAATACGCAACTCTACACCAATGGCGTTCTTGCAACGGCCCAGTCCCTCAACCAGGTCGTGAAGCCGACGGAAAAGCTCTACATCGGCTCGCTCAACAAGAGCGGCAACCGGTGGAACGGCTCGCTCGACGAAATCCGCATCCACCGCGACGCCGAGTCCGCCGACTGGGTCAAGGCCTGCTACGACACGATGGCGTCCGACTCGTTCCTCACGCTGGGCGCCGTCGCGGCTCCCAGCGGCGAAATGCCGCTCGCGATCCGCGCGAACGGCGCGACGCTCTCCGGGACGACGGCGACGATCACGGGGCGCCTTTCCAACCTCGGCACCGGCGCCACGTCCGCCGACGTCACGCTCTACTACGGCACGTCCGCGAACGTCGAGGCCGGCACCGCCGTCGGCCCGACGAACCTCACGGACAAGGCCGACCTCTCCAATACGCTCCCCAATCTCACGGCCGGCGCGACCTACTACTACGCCTACAAGGCCGTCAACAACGCCCCGACGCCCGAAACGGCGTGGTCGGCGACCAACTCCTTCGTCGTCGAGGCCTCGACGCGCTTTTCCGACACGATTGCCATCGCGACGCAGAACTGCCGGATGACCGTGACGGGCACGATGACCGACTGGGGCCTCGGCACCACGAAGGTCGAGCTACTCGTCGGCACGTCGGCGTCCGACCTCGCGTCCGTCCAGACGGTGAACCTCTCCGCCGCGCCCGCGAACATGGAGGTCGCCTTCGATCCCGTCACCGAGCCGATCGGCACCTACTACGTCGCGATCCGCGCGGTCACGACCTACGGCGCCATCGTCTGGACCAACGACACGGCGGCGACCTCGGTGACGCTCGCCGACGCCTCCACCTACACCTGGAAGGGCGGCAAGGGCGACTGGGCCGATCCCGCGATGTGGACCTCCCCCGACACGGGCGCGGGCGGCTATCCGACCGCCGGCAGCTCGGTCGTCTTCCCGGCGGACGGCAGGAACGAAAACGTGGTTTCGCTCTCCGCGAACCCGGGCACGC
>JAFPUX010000272.1 GCA_017413145.1 Kiritimatiellia bacterium
CCGGCGCCGGACGACGCCGCGTCGCGCGAGGCGCACGCCGCGTTCGCGGCCCGCACCGCGAAGCCGGAGCCGTTCTGGTTCGCGCAGATCACCGACACGCACGACGGCATGGCGCGGCACCAGTGGCGCTTCCGCCGCGCGATCGAGGAGCTCGCGGAGCTGCCCGTCCCGGTCGAATGCCTCGCGCACACCGGCGACTTCTCGTGCGACTCGATCCGTCGCGACGAAGTCGGCATCGAGGTCTCCAACATCCTCGCGACCGCGAAATGCCCCGTCGTGCTCGCACCCGGCAACCACGACCTCACGTTCCGCTGGTCCAACCCGACGAACCGCTATCTCGAGGCCGTCGCCGCCTACCGGCGGCACCTCGGCCCGCTCGGGCAGGTGCACGAGTCGTCCAACGCCCTCTACGTCGCGCTGAGCACCGAGAGTCTGCGCCAGCCGGACGCGCCGGACGTCCCCGGCTGGGACCCGCTCGCGTTCCTCGAGGGCGCGCTCTCCCGCGCGCCGGACAAGCCCGCGTTCGTCTTCACGCACGCGCCGGACGCCGACGACTACTACGACGGCGCGTTCCACCCGGGCTGGACGAACCCCGAGGGGCTCGCCGCGTTCCGCGCCGTGCTGCGCCGCCACCCGAACGTCCGCGCCGTGATCTGCGGGCACTTCCACCGCGTCCTGCACGAGGAGCGGCCGTACGGCGTCCCGACCATCGCCGCCGGCCCGATCGCGACGTTCTGGCGGCGTCAGGGGACCTACCGGCTCTACCGGTACGAGGACGGATGCCTCTCCTACCAGGACTTCTACATCCAGGACCCGCCCTACGGCACGTTCATCAACCACGAGGGCTTCATCATTCCGGTCGAGCCCGCGAACCGGTAGATCCGGTTGCAACCCGCCGCCGATTCGGCTAAAATCCAGACCCGTTCCAACCCATTCGACCATCCGAGGCCATTCACTTCCGCGTTTTTGAATACCGGCAATACCAGGAATACCGGCAATACCGCCCGCTTCCATCTTTCATCTTTCAACTAAACAACCCAGCCACTCCCATGAAAAAAGCAACGCTTCTCCTCCTGTTCGCCGCCGCCGTCGCGTCGGCCGACACCAAGATCGCCACGGTCGACATGGACCTCGTCGTGCTCTCGCACCCGAAGACCGAAGACAACCGCGAGGAAGTCGCCAAGCTCGAGGAAAAGGCCGCCGAAGAACGCAACCAGACGCTCGGCGAGCTGACCGCTCTCGAGGCGCAGATCAAGGAGTGCATCGAGAAGGCGCAGAAGCCGACGCTCTCGGACGCCGAGCGCGCCGAAGCCCGCGCCGAGGCGCAGAAGCTCCGCGCCCAGGGCCAGCAGAAGCTCGAGGCCGCCCGCCGCACCGAGGCCGAGACCGCCGAGAAGATCCGCCGCGAGGCGCTCGACCGGTTCGCGGACGTCAAGAAGGACGTCGACGAGAAGATCGCCGCCCTCGCCGCCGAAAAGGGCTACGACCTGATTCTCGACTCCGCCGCGATGCGCTCCGGCCTTCCGCTGCCGCTCGTCGTCTGGTCGAACAAGGCGATCGACCTGACGGACGACGTGATCGCCGCCGTCGGCGGCGACCGCAAGGCCGCCGAGGAAGCGCTCGAGAAGGGCGCCGCCCGCGTGTTCCCCGGCGCCGGGGCCGACGCGCCCGCCGCGGATTCCGAAGCGCCCGCCGCCCGGTAACCCCATGAAGCTCTCCGAACTCCTCGCCCTCGTCGGCGGCCGCGCCGACGGCGCCGATCCCGACGCCGAAATCACCGGCGTCTCCTCGCTCCACGACGCCCTTCCCGGCGACCTCACGTTCCTCGCGAACCCCAAGTACGCCAAGCAGCTCGCCTCGACGAAGGCGACCGCGGTCCTCGTCCGCGAAGACTGCGACCTGCCGCCGCCCGCCGCGGGCGGCGCGCTGGTGCGCGTCGCCTCGCCGGACCTCGCGTTCGCGCAGGCCGTCCCGCACTTCACCAAGCCGGCGATCGTCCGCAAGCCCGGCATCCACCCGACCGCCGTGATCGATCCGACCGCGACGGTCGGCAAGGACGTCTACATCGGTCCGCTCTGCGCGATCGGCCCGGGCGCCGTGGTCGGCGACCGCTGCGTGCTCGAGGCGCACGTCGTCGTGGACGACGAAGCGGTCCTCGGCGAAGAATGCCACCTCTATCCGATGGTTTCGATCCGCGAGCGCTGCCGGCTCGGGAAGCGCGTCACGATCCACAACGGGACCGTGGTCGGAGCGGACGGCTTCGGCTACAACACGAAGGTCGGCCCCGAGGGGATCAAGGTCGAGAAGATTCCGCAGCTGGGCAACGTCGAGATCGGCGACGACGTGGAGATCGGCGCGAACGCGGCGATCGACCGCGCGCGCTTCGGCTCGACCGTCATCGGCCCGCACACGAAGATCGACAACCTCGTGCAGATCGGGCACAACGTCCGCACGGGCCCGTACTGCGGCATCGTCTCGCAGGTCGGCATCGCGGGCTCGACGCACCTCGGCGCCGGCGTGATGCTGTGGGGCCAGGTCGGCCTCGCGGGCCACCTCGAGATCGGGGACCGCGTGGAAGTCCTCGCGCAGGCCGGCGTCGCCGGCGACCTCAAGGGACCCGGACAGTACTTCGGCTCGCCCGCCGTCACGAAGCGCGAACTCGTCCGCCGGCTGCACCTTCCACGCACCGTCGAGAACCTCGAAACCCGGCTCGCCGCGCTCCAGGCGCGGATCGCGGCGCTCGAAACGAAACAGGAGAACCCATGAGCAAGATCCCCGAAATCGGCGTCCTGAGCAACCTCGTGCCCGACGCCTCCAACCTCAAGACCGTCGCCGACTTCGGCCTGCCCTGCGCGCAGGTCTGCAGCTGGGACAAGAACCTCTGCACGCTCGACCTCGCCCGCAAGGTGAAAAAGGACGCCGCCGCGTACGGCGTCCGCCTCACCGCGTTCTGGAGCGGCTACACCGGCCCGGCCGCCTGGAACTTCACGCGCGGCCCGGTCACGCTCGGCCTCGTCCCGGTCACCTACCGGCAGATGCGGATCGAGCAGCTCAAGAACTGGGCCGATTTCGCCGCCGAGGCCGGCGCCCCGGCGATCATCACGCACTGCGGCTTCCTGCCCGAGAACATGACCGACCCCGAGTTCGAGGGCGTCGCCGTCGCGATCCAGGAGGTCGCGCAGCACTGCAAGAACCTCGGCCTCGGCTTCTGGTTCGAGACCGGACAGGAAACGCCCGTCACGCTCCTGCGCTTCATCGAAACGGTGGGCCTGGACAACCTCGGCATCAACCTCGACCCGGCGAACCTGCTGCTCTACGGCAAGGGCAACCCGATCGACGCCCTCTACGTCTTCGGCAAGTACGTCCGCGCGATCCACGCCAAGGACGGCATGCCGCCGACGAACGGCACCTCGCTCGGCCACGAGGTCAAGGTCGGCACCGGCTACGTGCGCTACCCGGAGTTCATCCCGGCGCTCCTGGCCTGCGGCTTCGAAGGCGACCTCACGATCGAACGCGAGATCTCCGGCGAGCAGCAGAACAAGGACATCCGCGACACGATCGCGTACCTCAAGGGCCTCCTGCCGTCCGCGTAGCGTCCGGCGGGCGTTCGCGCGGAATCGCCGCCATGAGCGTGCGGTTGCAGACCCTCCTTTCGTCGCTCGGCGTGGATTCGCGCCGGCACTGCGCGTCGGTCATCGCCGGCGGCGCGGTGCGCGTGAACGGGACGGTCGTGCGCGAGCCCGGTTTCCGCGTGGAGCGTCCGGAGACGGACGTCGTGGAGGTCGACGGACGGCGTGTATCCCCCGCCCCGCCCCGCGCGCGGCGCACGATCCTCCTGAACAAGCCGCGCGGCGTCCTCTGCACGCGCGAGGCCGGCCGCGGGGAGACTGTCTACGACCTGCTCCGCGGCGTGCGCGAGCGCGTCGTCTCCGCCGGCCGCCTCGACCGCGACAGCGCCGGGCTGCTCGTCCTCTCCGACGACGGCGCGCTCGTGAACCGCCTCACGCACCCGCGGTTCGGCCACGAGAAGCGCTACGAGGTCCAGGCCGCCGGCCTTTTCGACCAGGGCACGCTCGACGCGCTCCAGGGGCCGATGGAGATCGACGGCTACCGCATCCGCCCGGTCTGCGTCGAATACCTGCGCCGCCTCGCGGACGGCCCGCTCGGCCCCCGCCACCGACTCCTCTTCACGCTCCGCGAAGGCCGCAACCGCCAGATCCGCAACATGTGCGAGCGCGTCGGGCTGCGCGTCGAGACGCTCGTCCGCACCGCGATCAACGGCCTGCGCCTGCCCTCCGACCTGCGCGCCAGACAGTGGCGCGACGCCACGGAACGCGAACTCGCGCTGCTCGGCCGCGTCCCCGAAGCCCCGCTCCGCCCCTGGTCGCCGCGCGAATAAACGCGCCCCGCAACCCGTCCAACGTTCAATGCCGCCCCCCTCCTCCGTCCTCCGCATTCCGGCCTTCGCCGTCGCGCTCTGCGCGGCGGTGCTGGCGACGGGCTGCAACGCGACGCTGCGCCGGGAAATGGCGGCCTACGACGCGCGGCTCTCGGGCGGCCTCTACGCGGACGCCGCCACGAACGCGATCCACCGCGCCGGACGCGATTCCGACGACGCGCCGATGTGGCACCTGGACGCCGGTTCGGCCGCCGCCCTCGCGGGCGACCCCGCCACGGCGCTCGACCAGCTCGACCGCGCCGAGGCGTCGTTCCGCTCCGTCGACGAGCGCGGCGCCGTCCGCGACGCCGGCGAGACCGGCCTCGCGATCGCGTGGTCCGACAACGCGCGCCGCTACGCCGCCACCGGCCCGGAGCGCGTCTTCTGCAACCTCGAGAAAGCGTTCCTGCGCGGCGCGACCGGCGACCGCCCCGGCGCGCTCGTCGAGTTCAACCGCGCGCTGCAGCGCCAACGCAACTACCTCGCCGAACAGGAAAAGGCCGTCGCCGACGAGCTCGAAAAGGCCGAAAAGGACGCGCCCTCGCTGCGCAAGGTCCCGCTCGGCTCGTACCAGGGCGTGCTCGCCGCGTGCCGCGTGGACGCCGCGGACTTCTCCGACCCCGCCGCACGCGCCCGCGCCCCGTTCTGGAATCCCTACGCGCTGCACGCCGCCGGCGTCTTCCGCGCGCTCTACGGCGTCGGCGGCCGCGAAGAGCTCGCGCAGGCCGCGCGCCTCTTCCCCGCGTCCCCGCGCATCCGCGAGGACGCCGCCGCGGCCGACGCCGGCGGCCTTCCGCGCGATTCGGTCTGGATCTACGTCGAGGACGGCCTCGCGCCCGACTACTCCGAAGCCCGGATCGACCTGAATTTCCTCAACGCCTACATCACCGCGGTCCACGCCCCGCTGCCCGTGATCGCCCTGCCCGCGCTGCACCCGCGCAATGCGGCCCACGCTTCCTACTCGGTCGGCTCGACCGCGCTCGAACCCTTCGCGGACGTGGACGAGCTGGTGCGCCACGACTTCTCGCTGCGCTTCCGCGCGATCCTGACCCGCGAATGCTCGCGCGCGATCGTGAAGGCGATCGCCGGGCTCGCCGCGCACGCCCTGACGCACAGCAACGACGACCGGATGCGGACGGTCGGCATCGTCGCCCAGATCGGCCTGCTCGTCTACAACGAGGCCTCCGCCGGCGCGGACCTGCGCGTCTGGGGCGCGCTGCCGAAGCGGGTCTTCGCGGGACGCTTCCCGCGCCCTGCTGACGGCATCCTGCGGCTCGACGCCGCGGGCGGGCGGCAGTACCAGGTCCAGCTGCCGCCCGGCCCCTCGATCGTCCGGTTCCGCTTCCCGTCCGCCGCCGCCACGCCGGCGGTGTTTGTCATCGCATTTCCGGAAGCGGACTAGCGCGGCCGGTCCGCAAGAACCGGACGATGCACGGGGCGCGCGACGCATGGCGTCGCGCGCCCCGTGCGAATCCGCGAATGCTAAATCCAGCCGAATTCGACGGGCAGCGCGACGGGGGCGATGGCGCCCCAGCCGCAGAAGTCGCCGCCGGCCCAGGTCTTCTGGTTCTCGCACTGCTCCGGGGAGGAGTTCTCCCAGATCGTCCCCGTCTTCTCGTAGATCGCGGCGACGGCGTTGTAGTAGCGCCGTGCGGCCGCTTCGGCGAAGTCCTTTTCGCCCCACGCGAGGAGGCCGAGCAGCGCCGCGTATTCGGTCGGCGGCCAGACGACGCCGCGCCAGTAGGCGGTTTCGGGCTGGTAGTCCTCGGGATCGTCCGCCGAGACGGCGGGGAAGCCGCAGGGGCGGTCGAACCGCGCGGGATCCTTCAGTGCCGCGACCACGCGCGCCGCGCGCTCCGGCGTGGCGACCTTGGAGACGAGAGCCCAGAAGCCGGCGGCGGTCTTGCGTTGGATCGTCCCGCCCTCCCAGACGTCGCAGTAGAAGCCGAGCGCGTCGTCCCAGCAGCGGGCGTTCACGGCGGCGGCGGTCTCAGCGTGCTCGGCGCGGAACGCGGCGGCGTCCGCATCGAGGCCGAGCTCGTCGGCGAAGTCCGCGAGCTGCAGCGCGTCGAGCGCCATCTGGCAGGACAGGTCGATCCACCCCGCCTGGCGGTTCCACGAAAGGTGGTCGACCAGCTTCTGGAGCCAGGGCCAGATCCGCTCGCGCGATTCCGGATGGAGACACTCGATGGTCATCGGGATTCCGCCGGGGACGGCGGCGGCCTGCGCGGCCGTCATGCCGCGCGGGTGGCGCGGGATGTCGTCCATGCCGCAGCCGAAGCCGTCGGAGAAGTAGAGCCCGTCGGGACGGCGGAAACGCCGGCGGCAGATTTCGTGGTGGCGCTTGAGCTTCGGGTACACGGCGGCCGCGCGGCCCGCGGGGGCGCGGCCGGCGGCCGCGAGAAGGCGTTCGGCCCAGGCGAGGAGCGGCGGCGAGAAGGAGATGGGCGAGAAGGGCGACCAGACCGGCGCCCCGCGCGGCGAAAACTCGCGCCCGATGAAGCCGTCCGGCTCGACGACGGCGTAGAAGTTGTCGAGCATGGAGACGAGCGGCCACTCGCCGGGGGCGTAGCGTCCCCAGGAAATCGCGAAGGCGGTGTCCCAAAGGAAGAAGCCGCCGAAGTGCCCGCCCGTGGCGAGGCGCGGGCCGAGCGGAACCGCCGTTTCGATTTTGGCCTGTTCGCGCGCGACGTCGTCCATCTTGCGGCGGGCGATGTCGAGGGCGCCGTCGCGGAAGCGGCGGACGAAGTCTTTGTCGGATGCGTAGTCTTTCATGGTTTCGCGGTCTCGCGGTCTTGATGGCGGGATTGTCTCGGTGGTCGTTCTTCCGTCGGAAGAGGAGGACGCCGGATGAAGACCGGCGCGCCGGGCCTTTCAAGGCCCGACGCCTCCGGCTCCGGCGAGAATTTTCCGGCGGAGCGACTCCTGGACCTTCGCCAGGCGCTCGCGCGTGAAGTGGACGCCGTCCTTGAAGTCGGTCTTCGGTTCGACGCGAAGGCCGTCGAACAACCCTTCGATTCCGGGAACGACGTCGCGCAAGGCTTCGACGCAGCTCGCACGGTAAGCGGCCGAAGGGGCCGCCTCGGCCGAGACGGGAGGAAACGCGAGGCGGAAACGGACGCCCACCCGGTCGCAGGCCTCCTTCATCGCGCGGATCTGGCCGACAGCGACGTCCGGCATCCCGCCGCCCGGCGACGGGATGCGGACGATTCGCTCCTCGTAGAACTGGTAGAGCCGGTCGTTGCGGTAGAGCAGGTGGCGGAGCGACGCGTTGTCCAGGACCGCGCGCCCGAACCGGGCGGCGAGATGGTCGCGGACCTCCGCCGGCGCGGAGCGCAGTAGCCCCGTTTCGGAGAACGGGTGGATGAAGTAGTGGAACGTGTGCTTGCGGGCCCCGTCGTTGCGAAACGACCCCGGAAGGGCGACGTAGACGACCTCCTCCGCCTGCGGGTTGAGCGCGAGCCACCGGTCGAGGAGCAGCCGGTTCCCCAGCGGCGTCACGGCCTGGTTGCAGGTCGCGACGGCGACGGACGCCGGCATCGCCGGCCCGGTGGCGAAAATCTGGTTCGCGACGCTGTCGCCGAGGACGAGGACTTTCGCATCCGGTCGAGCCTCCGAGCAGACCCGGATCGCGCGGAACACCTCGGGGCCGAAGCGGGCCGGCGGCTTCCCGGGGTAGGCGCACAGCGCGAGAGCGACCGACAGGGCGGCGGCGAGGAGCGCGAGGAGCGCGAGTTTGGCGAGGAACCGTTTCACGTCAGAACCGGAAATAGATGAAATCGCGCGAAGACGTCCCTTGCGGGAGCAGGACGTAGAGGATGCCCGCGACAACGGCCGCGTGCAGCAGCCACCGGAAGGCGAACGGAAGCCGGTCCACGAGCGCGAACGGATCCCGCCTCAAGGAAACGAAATCCCAGATTCCGAGCAGGACGGCCGGCAGACCCGCGCGGACCGCCGCGAAAGCGTCGAGATGGAGGTCTTCGACCGCCCGGAGCGCGCCGTAGAACGGACTGCGGAGCCCCGCGGCGGCGCGGGACAGGTACGAGAGCGCCGCCGGGACGCTCTCCGCGCGGAAGAACGTCCACGCGACCGTCACGACGAGAAACGTGGCCGCCCATCCCGCGACCGCCGCGGCGCGGCGCGGCGGCGGCGCGTCCTTGCGGCCGATCCGCGGGAAGAACGCCTTCTCGGCGACCTGGACGAGCCCGTGGATGCAACCCCACGCGAGAAACGTCAGGCTCGCGCCGTGCCACAGGCCGCTGACGGCGAACGTGGCCAGCAGGTTGAGTCGCGTCCGCCACGCGCCGCGCCGCGAGCCGCCGAGCGGGATGTAAAGGTAGTCGCGGAACCACGTCGAGAGGGAGATGTGCCATCTCGACCAGAAGTCGCGGAGGTTCCGCGCGAAAACGGGCGCGCGGAAGTTGTCCGCGAGATCGATCCCGAGCAGCCGCGCCGAGCCGATCGCTATGTCGGAGTAGCCCGCGAAGTCGTTGTAGATCTGGACCGAATAGAGCACGGCCGCGAATGCGAGCGTGACGCCGTGGAACCGGTCCGCGCGGACGAACGCGGCATCCGTCCAGTTCGCCAGGAAGTCCGCCACGACGGCCTTGCGGACGAGGCCGAGCGCGATCTGCCGGATGCCGCGGGACGCCCGTTCGTACGAGAACGGCGCCGGCGCCGCGACCTGCGGCAGGAAGCGTCCGGCGCGCTCGATCGGCCCCGATACGATCTTCGGGAAGAACAGGACGAAGGCGGCGTAGCGGCCGGGATGGCGTTCCGCGGGAATCGTCCCGCGCCGGACGTCGACGAGGTAGGACACGATCGAGAACGTCCAGAACGAAAGGCCGAGCGGCAGCGCGAGCGCCAGCGTGGCGGGGTGCGGTGCAAAGCCGAGCGCCGCCGCCGCGTCCGACGCGAGCCGCAGCGCGAAGCCGGCGTATTTGAAAACGAGCAGCGAGCCCAGCGGAAGCGCGACGGCCGCGGCGAACAGCGCCTTCGCGGACCGGACGCCCGGACGCCGTCCGAGCGCGAGACCCGCCACCCACGAAAGCGCCGTCGCCGCCAGCAGGAGCGGCAACGCCCGCGGCGCCGCCGAGGCGAAGAACCAGAGCGACGACGCAAGCAGCGTCGCCCAGCGGAAGCGCGCCGGAACCGCCCAGTGGACCGCGAAGACCGCCGGGAGGAAAAGCAGGTAGGCGAACGAGAGGAAACTCACGGAAAACGCGGCGGGGCGCGCAACCGCGCGCCCCGCCCGCCCCTACTTGCCCTTCTGCGACTTCGGGGCGAGAAGGCCGGTGCAGCTGCGGCCGACGACCTTCGGCTCCTGCTCGACGTTGGCGACGTCCGCCAGGTCGGCGCACACGCGCTGCAGGACCTCTTCGCCGAGTTCCTTGTGCGCGTTCTCGCGCCCGCGGAACATCAGCGTGAGCTTGACCTTGTTGCCGTCCGCGAGGAACGCCCGGATGTTGCGCATCTTGAGCTGGTAGTCGCCCACGTCGGTGTTCGCGTGGAACTTGACCTCCTTGAGTTGCGTGCGCGCCTGGTTCTTGCGGGCTTCCTTCTTCCGGCGGTCCTCCTCGTACTTCCACTTGCCGTAGTCCATGATCTTGCAGACCGGCGGCTGGGCGTTCGGGCTGATCTCGACGAGGTCGAGCCCCATCTGCTGGGCCTTCCAGAGAGCCTCGCGCGTGGGGACCACGCCGAGCTGCGTCCCGTCGGGGAGCAGGCAGCGGACCGCGGGCACGCGGATCTGCTGGTTGGTGCGCGTGAATTCCTCGCCGGGGCGCCGGCCGCGGATGTCGCGCTGGTTGTTGGGGTTGCTGGGACGCGGCCCCATGGGGGGGCGGTAGGGAAGCGGGCTGATGGTCGGCCTCTTTCGTTCGGGTTGTTGTTTTGTTTTGCCCGCCGCGGAATGCGGCGGGAAAGCCTAGCCGCGCTTCGCCGCGGCCTCCTGGAACATCGCGAGGAACGCGTCGAAGGGCATCGCGCCCTTGTCGCCCTCGTCGCGCGTGCGGACGGACACCTGCCCGCTCTCGGCCTCCTTTTTGCCGAGCACGAGCATGAACGGCACCTTCTCCGCCTGCGCGCGGCGGATCTTCGCGCCGAGCTTGTCGGCCTTTTCGTCGAGGTCGACGCGGACGCCGAGGTCGACGAGCTTCGCGACGAGCTCGCGCGCGGCCGGGAGCTGCGCGTCGGCGATCGGGATGACGCGCACCTGCTCCGGCGCGAGCCACACCGGGAACGCGCCGGCGTACTGCTCGATGAGGATGCCGAGGAAGCGCTCCAGCGAGCCAAGGACAGCGCGGTGCAGCATCACGGGGTGGTGCGGCTTGTTGTCCGGGCCGATGTATTCGGCGTTGAGGCGCTCGGCGCTCGGGAGCTGGTAGTCGAGCTGGATCGTGCCGCACTGCCACGGGCGGCCGAGCGCGTCGACGAGCGTGAACTCGAGCTTCGGACCGTAGAACGCGCCTTCGCCGGGCTGGATCTCGTAGTCCATGCCGGCGGACTTGCACGCCGCCGCGAGCGCGGCCTCGGCGTGCTGCCAGGTCGCTTCGTCGCCGACGTGGTCCTCGGGCATCGTCGAGAGCTTCACCGTGAGGTTCTTGTCGAACCCGAAGTCCTTGTAGACGTCCTTGAGGAGGCGGCAGAACTTGGCGACCTCGGCCTCGATCTGCTCCTCGGTGCAGAGGATGTGCGCGTCGTCCTGCACGAAGCCGCGGACGCGCATGATGCCGTGCAGCGTGCCGCTCGGCTCGTTGCGGGCGCAGTGGCCGAACTCGGCGAGGCGCAGCGGCAGGTCCTTGTAGGAGCGCAGGCGGCTGTTGAAGATCTCGAGCGCGCCGGGGCAGTTCATCGGCTTCACCGCGAAGACGCGCTTCTCGCTCTCCGTGACGAACATGTTCTTCTGGTAGTGCCCCCAGTGGCCGCTGCGCTCCCAGAGCGAACGCGGCATGATCGCGGGAGTGTTCACCTCCTGGTAGCCGTCCTTGCGGACCTTGTCGCGCATGTATTCCTGCAGCGCCACGTAGACCGCCCAGCCCTTCGGATGCCAGAAGATCTGGCCGGGGTCCTCCGGGTCGAGGTGGAAGAGGTCGAGCTCGACGCCGAGACGGCGGTGGTCGCGGCGCTTGGCCTCCTCGATGCGGGCGAGCGTCGCGTCGATTTCCTCCTGCGATTCCGCGGCGATGCCGTAGAGGCGCTGGAGCATCGGGTTCGTCTCGACGCCGCGGTAGTAGGACCCCGCCACGGACGTGATCTTGAACGCCTTCACGCAGCCGGTCGAAGGCACGTGCGGGCCGCGGCAGAGATCCCAGTAGTCGCCGCACTTGTAGAACGAGATCGCCTCGCCCTCGGGGATGTCCGCGAGGCGCTCGACCTTGTAGGTCTGGCCGCGCCCTTCGAGGAAGGCCTTCGCCTCCTCGCGGGACATCTCGATGCGCTCGAACGGATAGTCCGCCGCGGCGATCTCCGCCATCTTCTTTTCGATCGCCGCGAAGTCCTCTTCGCCGAGCCGGTGCGGCAGATCGAAATCGTAGTAGAAGCCGTCGCCCGTCGAGGGACCGATGTCGAGCTTGGTCTCGGGCCAGAGCTCCGTGACGGCGTATGCCATGACGTGCGCCGCGCTGTGGCGCAGGGTCTTGATGTCCATGTAGTCTTGTTTCTTCGTGTTCGCCGCGTCGCCGTCGTCCGGACGAATGGACGTTCCGCGCCCGCGGGCATGGGCGGAATTAAAGCCGAAGCGCGCGCGGAAGTCAAGAAAGAAACGCGGCGTTCACGACGGAACGGCGCGGCCGAGCCGGGCGAGGACGAGCTTGAGGTCGTCCCACGCGGTGCGCTTCGCGGACGGACAGCGCAGCAGGTAGGCCGGGTGGAAGGTCGGCATGACGGGGATGCCCTCGAAGGACTGCCACAGGCCGCGGACGCGCGAGATCGACGCGCCCGGGTCGCCCGAGAGGCCCTTCCACGCGGTCGCGCCGAGCGCGACGATCGTTTTCGGCCGCACGAGCGCGATCTGCTTTTTCAGGAACGGGATGCAGACCGACATCTCGTCGGGCGTCGGCGTGCGGTTCCCCGGCGGGCGGCACTTGAGGATGTTCGCGATGAAGACCTCGCCGCGCCGGAAGCCCATCGCGCCGATCATCTTGTCGAGCAGCTGGCCCGCGCGGCCGACGAACGGCCGCCCCTGCAAATCTTCGTCCGCGCCCGGCGCCTCGCCGATGAACATCACCTCCGGCGCGTCGCCGTTGCCTTCGCCCGGCACGGCCTTCGTGCGCGTCGAAGCGAGCGCGCAGGCCGCGCACCCCGCCACGGCGTCGGCGACGGCGGCCAGGTCCGGCGCCCTTCGA
>JAFPUX010000273.1 GCA_017413145.1 Kiritimatiellia bacterium
GCGGGGTCCAGCCGAAGGCGCACCGCCAGGGCGATCCGCCCGGCGAGGCCCGGGCACGAGCGGTAGCCCGCGCGGAGCGCCTCGCGCGGCAGGATCGCGATCTCGCCGTCCGCGTCCATCGCGACCGCCGTTTCGACGCGGTCGCAGAACGCCCCGAAGCGCGTCCCCGCGTTCATCGCGAGCCAGCCGCCGACCGTGCCGGGGATGCCGGCGAGCGGTTCGAGGCCCGACCAGCCGCGCTTGCGGCATTCGGCCAGCAGCGCCGCGCCGGGCATCGCCGCGTCGGCGTCGACGAAGACGGCCCCGCCGTCTTCCCGGAAATCGACGGGCGGCTTCGCCGTCCGTTCCAGCGGCCGCAGGCGGACGACGGTCCGCGCGCAGCCCGTCGCCGCGACGACCGTGTTCGTGCAGGCGCCGACGACGGCGGGTTCTTCCCCCGCCGCGCGGGCCTCGCGGAGAATGTCGCGGAGTTCGTCCCACGAATCCGCTTCCACGAGCCGCGCGACGGGCGCGGCCGTCCCGTAGCCCGAGAGGCGCGGCTCCTGCGGCGGCTTCTCCGCCGGCCGCATCGCCGCGATGCGCGGCGCAAGCGAATCGACGTCCCCCGCGCCGACCACGAGCACGAGATCGCCTTCGCGCAGGTTGAAGCGGAACCAGTCCGCCGCTTCGTCGAGCGAGCGCGCGTAGACCGGCGTCGGCACGCCCGCCGCGGCGCGGAACGCCGCATAGAGGTCGGCCGACGAACCGCCGGCGAGCGGCGGTTCGGACGCGGCGTAGACGGGGCACAGCACGAGCGCGTCCAGCCCCGCGAACGCGGGCGGGAAGTCCGCGAGGAACGTCTTCGTGCGCGTGTAGCGGTGCGGCTGGAAGACGCCGACGAGCCGCTTGTGCGGCACGCCGCGCGCGGTTTCGACGAGCGCGCGGATTTCGCTCGGGTGGTGCGAGTAGTCCGAGACGACTTCGAAACCCGACGGCGAGCCGACGCGCTCGAAGCGCCGCGCGGGCAGCGCGGCGGCGCGTTCGAGGGCGCGCGCGGCGGCGGCGGGCGGGAAGCCGAGCGAGACGGCGGCCGCGATCGCGGCCGCCGCGTTGAGCGCGTTGTGGCGGCCGGGGACCGGGAGGTGCACGGCCAGGGGGTTCGGGGGGCGCGGCCCCCCGTTCGTTGGGACCGCGAGCGAGAAGGCCTGGCCGCCGGCGCCGTCGGGCGCCCAGTCGAGGATGCGGAAGTCGGCCGCGTCCGAGAAGCCGAAGGAGACGAGCGGCGCGTGCCCGGAGGAGCGGGCGAGCGCCGAAGCGCGCGGGGCGTCCGCGCAGAAGACGACCGGACCGTCCGTCCGCGCGATCGCGCGGCGGAAGACGTCCTCGAACGCTTCGACCGACGGAAAACGGTCCACGTGGTCCAGGTCCACGTTCGTCACGACAAGTAGCGCGGGCGTGTAGCGCGCGAGCGTTCCGTCCGATTCGTCGGCTTCCGCGACGAGGAACGGCGGCTTTGCCGCCGCTCCGGTCTGCCGGTCCGTCGGTCCGTCGGTCTTTTGGTCCGACCGATCGACCGATCGACCATCCGACCATGAGACCGCGCCGGGGCCGCCGGCAACGGCGGCGCCGGCGCTCGTGCCGCCGATGCACCACGCGGTTTCGTCCGGGGCGAGCGCGCGGAGGATCGTGGCGAGGAAGGTCGAGGTCGTGGTCTTGCCGTGCGAGCCGCAGACGGCGGCCGTGCGGAAGCGCGCGGAGAGGCCGGCTAGCAGTTCGCCGCGCGCGACGACGGGAACGCCCGACGCGCGCGCGGCGGCGAGC
>JAFPUX010000274.1 GCA_017413145.1 Kiritimatiellia bacterium
CCGCCGGAGCGGCGCGTCCCGCGGTCGACCTCCTGGATGGCGGCGACGTCGGGCGAGAGCGCGTGGATCGCCGCGGCCTGGCGCTCGAGCGCCGGGGCGCCGTCGAGGCCGCGGCCCGCGCGGACGTTGTAGGTGAGGATGCGCACGGCGCGACTCCGGAGCCGGCCCGCTAGCGGACGAGGATGACGAGGGGCATGACGTCGACGACGACGGCGCCCGTCCCGACGACGATGCCGGGAAGCTCCGCCGCGGTGTAGCGGCCGGCGCGATACGAGTCACCGGCGACGACCAGATCCTTGACGGTCATCGTGTGGCCGTCGGTGTAGACGCACTGCGAGCCGTCGTCCGACGCGAGCGAGAGCGCGTAGGTGCGGACGTCCTTCGTGACGCGCAGCGCGCCGCGGCCGGAGAGCTCCCAGCGCGCGCGGGAGAGCGAGGCGTCGGCGTCCTGCTTCGCCGGGACGTGCGTGCCGGACGGCACGGCGTTCGGATTGGTCGCGACGCGCCAGGGGGCGTCCTCGGTCCCGTACCGGAAGACGTTGTGCACCTTCACGACCGGATCGGCGCCGGCCGTCTGCAGGCACACGGTTCCGGCGGCGGCGGGCGAGACGTCGTTGAGCCCGGGGGCCTCCTGGTTCTGCATGGAGCCGCCGACGGCCTCGATGACGCCGGCGAAGTCCGAGAAGTCCTTGCCCGCGCCGGTGAGCTCGATCTTCACGCGGCCGCCGGAGCCGGGGCCGTAGAGGCCGTTCGCGCCGCCGTTGGCGTCGATGCGGCCCGAGCCGGCGAGCGCGCCGGCCGTGAGGTTCACGGAGCCGCCGCTGCCCGCGCCGCCGATCGTCTCCGCGGCGTCGAGCGGGTAGCCGAAGCCGCGCGACTGGATCGCGCCGTCGACCGTGAGCGTGCCGCCCACGGCGAGCTTCACCACGCCGCCGCCCGCGTATTGGTCTCCGTTGCCCCAGCCGCCCGAGCCGTGCGTGAGCGGGTCCAGGATCGAGCCGTAGGAGACGAACGAGGCGACGTCCGCGGACGGGATGTGGCCGCCGTCGCCCGCGTGCGTGCCGCCCGCCTCGCGGTCGTAGCCGGGGCCGTTGCCGCGGGTGTAGCCGCGCGAGACGTAGCGCTCGTTGTTTTCGACGCCGGTGCCGGCCTGGATCGTCGCGTCCGCGCCGATGGAAAGATCGCCCGCGACGGCGACGTTCAGCATCGCGACGGGCTCGTCGGCGGGGCCGTCGTGCGTCCAGGTCGCGTCGCCCGAGAGAGAGACGGAACCGGCGACGGTCAGCAGGTTGGACGGCGACCCGTGGAAGTTCACGCGGCCGCCGATCTGCTTCCAGCCGCCGACCGTCGCGTTCGTGACGTCCCACCGCATCGTCGTGCGCGCGGTCGCGTCGGCGATGAAGTAGACGCCCTCGTTCTCGGCGGGGACGTGCCCCTTGGACCAGTTGCCGGCGACGGACGCGCGCTCGGAGAGGGCGCCGGTCCAGAGGTTGCCGGCGGCCGCCGCGAAGAAGTCCTGCGGCGCGGCGGCGTCGTAGACGGCGTCCGGGTCGTCCGCCGCGCCGAGGCGGAAGCGCCAGTAGTAGAGCGTGCCCTCGGTCCCGTTCGTCGCGAACGCGTAGGTCGTGGCGTCCGCCGCCTCGGCGGCGACGAGCGTCTCGGCGAGGTTCGCCGGATCGGTGCCGAAGAGCAGGTAGAGCGGCTTGCCGCCCGCCGCCTCGACCGTGACGGAGAGCGTCGCGTCGAGGCCGTCCACCGCCGCCGTCGACGCGGACTCGAAGGCGACGGAGACGACGGTCTCGAGGAGCGTGATCGTGACGGTGCGCTCGAGGAGGTTCGTGGAGAACGAGACGCGGTCGATGTCGGCGGCCGTGAGCGCGGCGCCGTCCACGAGGATCTTGCCGCCCACGAAGAGCGCGTCGAACTCCGTCCGGAGGTCCGGCGGATCCTTCTCCGGGTCGTAGGCGTAGGTGTAGGAGCACGCGGCGCCGGAGCGGAAGTCGAAGTGCGGGTCGTCGCCGTAGAAGCCGCGCGGGACGGCGTCGAAGCGGTCGGTCGTCGTGGCGACGACGTGCGAGCCGCGCACGACGAGCGCGTTGCCCGCGCCGCCCGCGATGAACACGGTCGCGACGATCGATCCGTTCGAGACCGTGCGCGGGCCGGGGTTCATCTCGCCGGTCGCGGTGAACGATGCGCCGTTCACCGTGACGTTCCACTGCTGCAGGTTGATATCGCCCGTGCGCGTGCAGTTCGCGTCGATGCGGATCGTGTCCGCCTGCGTCGGAACGGCGCCGCCGCGCCAGTTGCCGGCCGTCTCCCAGAGCCCGTCGCCCGCCGCGCCGGTGAAGACCGCCGTGTAGGACGACGGGACGAACGACGCGACCGCGGTCTGCGCGACGACCTCGCCGCCCACGAGCACGCCGAACGCGTAGAAGATCTCGACCTCCTCGGCCAGCCCCGAGAGCGACTTGGAGAACGTCGCGCCTTCGGTGTCGGCGTCCCCGAGCGATTCGCCGTTCTCAAGGTCGATCCCCGCGGCGCTCGTCGCCCACGCGACGACCACCGTGCCCGAACCCTCGCCGACCTTGCGCAGCGTCGTGGAGACCGTGGCGGAGGACGCGGTGACGCCCGACGCGGACGGCGCGGAGAGCGCGTAGGACGCGCCGGCGTTCGCCAGGCGGAACGTCGCGTGCGACGCGTCGACCGCCTCGACCGCGAAGAGGTCGGCGAAGTCGGCCGCGGAGACCGTCGCGCCCGCGTAGCGGAACTTGCCGTTCGCGAAGTAGGCGGAGTAGACCGACGAGGCCGCGACGGGCATCGTGAAGAACGCGGTCGACGTGGCGGGGACGTCGATGTACACGCCCGCGTTCTGGTAGTAGCCGTCGTAGCCCGTGCCCGTGCAGACGAGGCCGCCGCCCGCGAACGTCACGACGCGGTCCGAGCCCTGCGGCGCGTAGAGCGTGCAGGTGATCACCGTGCCGTCGACCACGAGGCCGTCGACGGGATGGAACTCGCCCGTCGCGTTGATTTCGCCGCCCTCGTAGAGGTCGTTGGCGCTGGAGGTGTAGATGCCGGAGACGTTCATCGTGCCGCCCGAGAACGTCACGGGGATCGTGCCGGGCCATTCTCCCGTGCGATCGACCGTTCCGCCTGCCGCGAGGACGATCCGCCCGGCGTCGTTGTCGTTCTGCTGTCCCGTGCGGAGCGCGAACGTGCCGCCGTTGCGGATCGTCATCGTCGCGCCCAGGCGGAACGCGCCCGCCGAGCCGGTGTCGTACGAGCCGCCGTCGAGCGTGAACGCGCCGCGGACGAGCGGCCAGGCGCCGCCGCCCGTCTGCGTGAGCGACGCGCCGCCGGAGATCGTCGTCGAGCCGGTCGGGACCCAGTCGCCGCCGGGGGCGTAGGTCACGGCGACGCCGGCGCCGTCGATCACGACGTCGTCCGCGGGCGCGGCGCCGGGCGAGTTCGCGGCTGGCGCGCCCTCGTAGTTCCAGTTGGCGGCGGTGAACCAGAGGCCGTCGCCGGCCGCGCCGGTCCACGTGTACGTGCCGGCGTGCGCCGCGAAGGCGGAGAAGGCGACGCAAAGGAGCGTGAGGCGTTTCGTTTTCATGTCGGAGGTTCCGGAGACGGTCGGGCGATGGTGTGGATTGTACCAGAGAGGACGAGGGGGACGCAAACGCGGGCTACTCCGCGACGTACTCGACGTCGTCGAGGAAGAAGGTCTTCACCGAGCCCTGGCCGCCGAAGGAGAAGCCGAAGCCGGTCTTGATGCAGGAGAGGTCCACGCCCTCCAGGTCGATGCGGTAGCGCTTCCACTCGTCGGTGAGGACGAGGTCCTTGCGCTCGGCCTTGCCGCTGTCCGGGTAGGGCCGGTCGGACCCGATGCCGCCGAGGTGGAACGAGACCTTCTCGTCGCCGAGGTAGCCGCGGGCCCAGAACTGCAGGAACTTCGCGCCCGTGACGTTCGCGCCGCCGGGGGCGTCGCCCCAGTCGTTCGCGGGCGACTGCCAGTTGAGAGCCGCCCAGCCGTCCGGCGCGCTCCACTTGACCTTCATGCAGGTGGCGCCGCTGTGCGGGCGCTCAGCGCACCTCTCGTCGATCGAGAGCTTCGAGACGTCGCTGCCCATGTAGCCGGAGGGGATCCACGGGGACTCCGCTCCGTCCTTGTAGACGGCCTTCGGCAGCGACGAGGCGGGCAGCGACACCTTCGGCGGCGCGCCCGCGCCCTTGAGCGGACGGCACGCGGTGGCGACGGACTTGCGGCGGCCGTCGGGCGCCTTGTCGAAAACGTAGCAGAAGAGGCGGTAGACGCCGCCGCCGGGCAGGACCGCCTTCACGCGCGGCGTGCCCTGGCCCTCGACGATCGCGCCCTCGAACCCGCGCGGCATCGCGAGGCCCGTGTCCGCGACGCCGTACGTCGCGGCCTCCTGCAGCACCACCCAGACGTACTCGAGCGCGTCGCCGTCGGGGTCGCTCGCGCGCACCTCCGCCTCGACCTCCGCGCCCGCGGCGGGCGTCTCGGTGGAGACCTTCATCACGGGCCAGACGTCCGCGAGCTCCGCGATCTTGTCGGCGGGCTGGTTCTCGCGCTTCGCCTGCGCGAGCTTCTCCGCGTAGATCTCGGAGATCGTCTCGAAGACCGGCCCGCGGTTGCGGACCTTTCCGCCCCAGACCTCGCGCGCGAGCTCGAGCGCCTGGGCCGTCACGGTGCCGTCCGGAAGCTGCAGGCCGAACCACGTCGGCGTCGCCTCGACCTTGTAGCCCCACGTGAACGCGTAGAGCCCGAGGCAGCGGCCCTTGTCCTCCGAGAGGAGCGCCTTCGCGGGGTTGACGTACCACTTCGCCTTCTGCGTCGAGGAGAGCTCCTGCGGCGCGCCGAAATCCGTGACGCCGATCCACCACTTGTTGTGGTCGTTGTGCAGCGGCGGGCCGTATTCGGTGACGATGAACGGCTTCTTCAGCCCCGCCTCGCGCAGGCGCTTGCCGATCCCGGCGCAGCCCGCGTAGGTGTTGATGCCGACGACGTCGAGGTTCGGGCAGAGCTCGTTGACGAGCGTGACCTTCTCCGGCCAGGCCTCCATGAGCGCCGTCGTCACGGGGTGGTTGGGGTCGATCTCCTTGATCTTGCCCGCGAGGTCGTTCATGTAGGTCCAGAGCGCGCGGTTGTTCGGGTTGGCGGCCTCCATCTCGTTGCCGATCGCCCACATCAGCAGCGCCGGGTGGTCCTTGAGCTCGCGCACGCGGCGCAGGATCGCCTCCGTCTGCTCCGCGTTCTTCGCCTCGTCCGTGTAGCTGAAGTAGCTCGTCGAGTGCAGCCAGTGGCCGACCGTCACGTAGAGCCCGTTCTTCTGCGCCTCGTCGAGTTCCGCCTTCGCGTGGTCCGCGGCCCACGTGCGGAACGAGTTCGCGCCGAGCTGCGCGAGAGTCTTCTTGGAGCCGCCGCCGCCG
>JAFPUX010000275.1 GCA_017413145.1 Kiritimatiellia bacterium
CCTCTCACCTCTAACCTCTAACCCCAAAACACCTCCATGAACAAACTTGCCCTCTTCGTCCCCCTTCTCGCCCTCGCGGCCGCGCCGGCGTTCTCCGCGTCTGCGAAGATCGATTTTTCCGCGCCCCAAATCCTTGTCCGGCTCGAAAGCTTCGACACGCTCGTCCGGGCGGTCGAATTCCGCCATGAAGACGCCGGGGCCGACGCCGCCCGCCGCGATCTGGAAGGACTCCTCCAGATGTCCGGGCTGGGGGGCTTGCGCCGCGACGAACCGATCCGGGCCGGTCTCTGGAATTTCTCGATCTCGGATCTCGGCAAGACGGACTTCGCGATCTGGCTGCCCGTCGCCGAAACCAACATCCCGATCCGATTCCATCGCGCGCTGAAGCTGAGCGGCGTGCGCGAATACGCCGGCGTGTCGTCCTTCCCCTTCTTCATGCGGCCAACGCGCGATCCCTCGCTCTGGGTCGCCTTCCGGGACGACCGGATCGCCGTGATGTCCCGTCCCGAACTGGCCGCCGCGCTGCCCCTCGTGGACGCCGTGGAGCCGGCGTTGCCGGGCGCCGGCGCATCGGTCTTCGTCCCGTCGGTCGACGCATTCGAGGGGGCCAAGGAACAATCGGGCGGCACGACGGCCGAAGAACCGCCCGACTGGACCTTCTCCCCGGAACTCGGCAAGCCGGTCGACGGTTCGACAACGAATCGGCCCCACGGATTCTTCTCGTTCAGTCCGGGACTCTACACCGCGCGCACGGAGGCGGACATCTCCATCCGCGCCGCGCTCGCCTTCTCGCGCGAAGACGGACTGGCTTTCGCGATGGCGTCCCGACTCCGCCCGGAAACGAAGGAATCCGTCGCGCCGCAACCGCACGAGCCCGAGCCTCTTTCCGATGCGGACTTCGCCGCCGTGCCGGCCGGCGCGCTGGCGTGGCGGCTCCGGTCGTCCGACGCGATTTCGTGGACAAAACCGTGCCTGAACGCCATGCTCCTGCTCCCCGGCACCCCCGAAAACGGGAAACTGCTGCCGGCCTACCAGACGCTCGGGGATGCGTTCAAAAGGCTGGGACGCAGCGGCGGCGGCGCCGTCCGCGCCGTGTTCGCGCCGACTGCGGACGGACAGTTCCGCTTTGAAAGCCGGAACGAAAACGTCGACGGAGACGCCGTTCTTTCCTTCGCCCGCGCCCTCGCGGACTTGCGCGACCGCTACATGGAACTCGCGGGAGCGGAAGCGACGAACGATTGGTTCGTCCGCGGTTTCGCGTCCGACGCCGTCTCGTTCGCGCCCGACGGCGTTTCCGGGACGCTTCGTTGCGGCGCCGGCGACCCTCTCGCGGCTTTGTTCGGCCCGGAGATTCCGTTCCGCGTCGGGTTGTCCGGCGGCGGCGTGACCGCAAACGCCGGCGCGGCGGGGCCTTTCGCGGCCGAGCCGCAACCGATTGCCCTGGATGGCGTGCGCCGGTGGTTTCCCGACCTCCGCCCCGCCTCGCTCTGGGGACTGCGTGCCGACGCGCTGGAGGACGTCCGGCACCCGCGCCCCGGCTCGGGCGACGCGATTCTCGTCGCGATCGGAAAGTGCGGCGAGGAATGGGTGACCGCGATCTCGGCCTCCCCCGACCAGTACCGGGCTTTCCGCAGCCTCGACACCGCCGCGCGGAGTCTCGCCGGGGAAAAACACGCGAACTCCGCTGACGGCGCGGAGGAGCCCGCCCCGTGAACCCTCTTGCCCGCGAGCGGCGAAGCCGCGACACCCGGCCGCAGCCACCATGGCGGTACCCCGCCACGCCGTGCAACGCCGCCAAACCCCCGCCCCGCCCGCAATGAAACGAAAAGCCGCCATTGCCCCGCTCTCACCCGCCGCCTGCCACGCGGCGATGGCAACGGCCCGCGCCGTCGCGAAGCGAAACGGCCCGCGCCTCGTCCTCCGACGCGAAGAGGGAAACCACGTTCTCGAATTCTCCGATTTCGAAGAACCCG
>JAFPUX010000276.1 GCA_017413145.1 Kiritimatiellia bacterium
AGAAGAACCTCGGCCCGTCGGGCGTCACGCTCGTGATCGTCCGCAAGGACCTCGCCGAGAAGGCCCCCGCCGGTCTCCCGACGATGCTCGACTACCGCACGCACATCGAGGGCAACTCGCTCTACAACACGCCGCCCACGTTCGGCATCTACCTGCTGGCGCTCGTCACGCGCTGGGTGAAGAAGGTCGGCAAGGAGAACCTCTTCAAGCAGAACGTCGAGAAGGCCGCGAAGCTCTACGCGGCGATCGACGGCTCGGGCGGCTTCTTCAAGGGCACCGCGGTGCCGGAGTGCCGCTCGGACATGAACGTCACCTTCCGCATCTTCCCCGACGGCGCGACCGCCTCCGAGGAGATGGAGAAGAAGTTCGTCGCCGAGGCGACGGCCGCCGGCTTCGCGGGCCTCAAGGGGCACCGCAGCGTGGGCGGCCTGCGCGCGTCGATCTACAACGCGTTCCCCGCGAAGGGCGTCGACGACCTCGTCGCCTTCATGGCCGAGTTCCAGCGCAAGAACGGCTGACGCACGGACCGGTCGCCCGCCCGGCCGTCCGAGACCGGCCCGCGCGCCGGGGGCGCGCGGGCCGATTTTCATTTTGCCTCCCGCAAAACCATTTGCTAGAATCCACGCCATGAACAAACTCCCCCACGCGACCGAGCCGGTCGCGCACAACATCGACAAGGACCTGCTCCGGCGCTATTCGGAGCGGGCGGCCTCGTCGTCGGTCATCGACCCGGAGCTGTACCGCACCTACAACGTGAAGCGCGGGCTCCGCAACGCGGACGGCTCGGGCGTCCTGGTCGGCCTCACGACGGTCGGCTCGGTCGTCGGCTACACGATGTTCGAGCAGGAGATCCAGCCCGTGCCCGGGCGCCTGTTCTACCGCGGCGTCGAGCTGCGCGACCTCGTGCGCGGATTCCAGACGGAGCACCGCTTCGGCTTCGAGGAGACGGTCTTCCTGCTGCTCTTCGGCAAGCTCCCGACCGCGGCGGAGCTCGCGGAGTTCTGCGAGACGCTCGACCGGCTGCGCCCGTTGCCGCACGGGTTCAAGGAGGACGTCATCCTCGGCATGCCCTCGCCGGACGTGATGAACAAGCTCGCGCGGTGCGTCCTGGCGAGCTACACGGAGGACCCGGCGCCGGACTCGACGGCGATCGAGAACGTCGTGCGCCAGTCGCTCTCGCTCATCTCCCGCTTCCCGACGTTCGCGGTCTACGGCTACCAGGCCAAGGCGCACTACTACCTGCGCAAGAGCCTGCACATGCGCATCGCGGACCCGGGTCTCTCGACCGCGGAGCACATCCTGAACCTGCTGCGCCCGCACGGGAAGTTCACGCGCCTGGAGGCGGAGCTGCTGGACCTGTGCCTCGTCATCCACGCGGAGCACGGCGGCGGCAACAACTCGACGTTCACGACGCACGTCGTCTCGTCCACCTACACGGACACCTACTCGGCCATCGCCGCGGCGTGCCTCTCGCTCAAGGGACCCCGCCACGGCGGCGCGAACCTGCAGGTCCGCAAGATGATGGAGCAGATCAAGTCGCACGTGAAGGACTGGCGCGACGAAGGGAAGATCGCGGACTACCTGCGCAAGATCCTCGAGAAGAAGGTGGGCGACCGCCGCGGCCTCATCTACGGCCTCGGCCACGCGGTCTACAAGGTGTCCGACCCGCGCGCGGAGCTGCTGCGCGAGAAGGCGGCCGAGCTCGTCGCGGCCAACCCGGAGTTCGAACCGGAGTTCGCGCTGCACAACCTCGTCGCGAAGGTGGGCGACCGCCTCTTCCGCGAGAAGACCGGCTCGGAGACGGGCCTGTGCCCGAACGTGGACTTCTACTCGGGCTTCGTCTACAAGATGCTCGGCATCCCGCAGGACCTCTTCACGCCGCTGTTCGCCGTCGGGCGCGTCCCCGGCTGGTGCGCGCACCGCATCGAGGAGCTCAACGGCAACTCGCGCATCATCCGCCCGGCCTACAAGTGCGTCCTGCACAACCGCAAGTACGTGCCCCTGGCCCAGCGCTAGCGCCGGCGCCGGGGCCGCGCTAGACGGGAACGCCCGCGCGGCGGGCGATGGCGGCGGCTTCGTCCGCCGCGCCGGGGATGCCGCGCGCCCGCTCGACGAGATCCGCCAGGCGTCCGTTGCGGACGAGCGGCGGGAGCGCCTCGCCGGGTTCGCGGTTGCGGTGCGCGGCGTAGTGGCGGCGGATTTCGCCGAGGATTCCGGCGAGTTCCCCGTCGGAGAGCAAGCCCAGTTCCAGCAGGCGGTAGGCGAACGCCTCGGCGCTGGCGCCGAAGTGGCGCTTGACGCGCAGCACGAGGCGGTACGTCCAGTCGCCGCGGCCGGCGCCGAGCGACGCGGCCGCGGAGAGCACCGCCGGCCGCGGCAGCAGGAAGCACGCGGCGAAGAGGTTCACGAAGCGGCGGTTCGCCTCGGCCGCCTCGGGAACGGGGCGGCGGCCGTTGTGCGCGAAGAGGTAGAGCCACGCCAGCTCCGCCGCCATGCGGAAGAGCTGTTTTTCCGCGGTGCGCGAATCGTCCACGACGAGAAACGCGCTGTCGCTCGGCGCGTCGTAGAACGACAGGCTCTCGATCCCCTCCGCGAGCGGGAGGAACACGACGCGGACCCCGTGGTTTTCGAGCACGGAGACGTAGTCGTGGACGATCGAATCGCCGAGGCCGAGGCTTTCGCGGACGCGGCCGGCGAGCAGTTCGGCGCCTTCGGCGTCCGCGCGGAAGGGCATCGAGAGGGGAATGGCGGCCTGGCGGAACGCGCCGCAGACGGTTTCGAGGCGGCGGTAGTCGAGGATGCGCCGCTCGATGAGGCGCACGTCCTCCTCGCCGGGGAGGCGGCCGGAATACGCGTCGCGCCGAGAGGTGCGGAGCACGCCTTGGGCGGCGAGCGGCGCGAAGAGCGCCTCCTCGGGCGTGCGGAAGAGGTCCTGCAGGCCGGGCAGGACGCCGGCCTCGGCGGGCGTGGCGGCGGCGTGCGCGGGCTCGGCGCCGCCTTCGGCGAAGAGCGCGTCCAGCGTGGTGTCGAGCGCGGCGGCGA
>JAFPUX010000277.1 GCA_017413145.1 Kiritimatiellia bacterium
GAGCCACGCGCGGCCGCCGAGCGCGCGCACGAGGGACGCGACCTCGCGCGCCAGCGCGAGCTCGGGCTCGCCGTCGCGCCGCAGCGCGGCGAAGGTTGCGTCGACCTCGTGTTCCATGGCGCGGAGTCTACCACACGCGCCGCGGCCGCGCAACGGGGCCCGCTAGGCGCCGGCGGGCTTGCGGCCGAGGAGGACGATCGTCGACGGGATGCGGTCGAGCTGGCCGCCGTGGTCGGCCCAGTCGTCGCTCGTGTAGGGCGCGTCGGCCGTGGCGGCCGGTTCGGCGAGGCGCTCCACGGAGAGCCCCGCGTCCCGGAACCAGCCGAACCACGCGGAGACCGGCCAGGCGCGCGAGACGGCGTGGCCGAACGCGTCGTCGCGGACGTCGTCCGGCGGCGAGAAGTAGTTCGGCAGGAACAGGCCCGCGCCGGCGTCGCCGGCGTCGCGGCCGTCCTCGTCCTCGAACTCGCCTTCGATCCACTGCCCGTTGAACAGGGGGTGCACGGTGGAGACCATCACCCAGCCGCCGGGGGCGGCGGCGCGCGCCATCGCGCGGACGGCCGCGGCGGGGTCTTCGACGAATTCGAGCGCGTGCGAGCTGTGCACGAGGTCGAAGCGGCGGTCCGGGCCGACGGCCGCTTCGAAGCCCTCGATCGGCGAGCGGAGGAACTCGACCGCGGCGCCGGCGGCCGCGGCGCGGGCGCGGGCGCGCGAAAGCTGCGCCTCCGAGACGTCCAGCGCGGTGCAGCGAAGGCCGCGGCTCGCGGCGAGGAAAACGCTGTTCTGGCCGCCGCCGCAGCCCAGCTCGAGCGCGGTGGCGCCGGGTGGCAGGTCCGGCAGGATCCGCAGTTCTCGGTCGCCGGGGATCTGCGGACCGAAGTGGAAGTCGTCTTCGCGGATGCGCGTGATGGCGGCGTAGACGGGGGCGAGCGCGTCCCAGTAGGCGCGCTGGCGGTCCGGCTCGATCGTCTCGCGGGGCTGTCCGGGCACGGCGCTAGTAGGAGACCGTCGAGACGGCCTTGGAGAGGAACACGATGCCGACGGCGAGGATGGAGATGAGGCCCGTGCCGACGCCGAAGCCGGAGCCGACGACGGGGATCATCTTGCGCCACTCGCGGCCGAAGCGCCGTTCGAAGTAGAACTTGCCGACGCACGCGCCGACGAAGTTCGGCAGCACCGTGTGCGGCATCGTCTGGCCGAGGCCGCGCACCACGCCGAAGAAGAGCATCGTGGGCGCGCCGAACCACCCGAGCAGGCCCATCATCGCGCCGGCCGAGCCGAAGCCCGCGAGGAAGCGGCCCCAGCCCAGCGCGTCCTGGAACTGCGAGTATTCGCCGAGCGTGGACGAGTAGAGCAGGCACTGGTTCTTGGCGGTGAACTCCCAGATTTCCGTCGTGTAGGGGTAGATCGAGCTGGGAATTTCCGCGAGGCTCCAGATGAAGGAGCAGAAGAAGATCGCCGAGAGGATGATGATCGGGAACGTGTAGACCTGGGCCTTCCAGAGCGACCAGAACTTGCACCCGAGCAGCTCGGCGGTCTTGTAGCCCACGACGTTCACGCCGTAGTTGGCGCGGGGGATCGGGATGAACCAGATCGCCACGCCGGTGTAGCCCGAGAGGATGAACGCGATCTCCGTGATGAACGGCACCTCGATCACCTGCCCGGCGAGGCCCTCCAGGCGCGCGGTCACGTAGGAGATGAGCGGCGTGTAGAGGTAGGCGAAGAAGAACAGCACGAGCATGACGCCCTTGTGCCAGCCCACGAGCCAGCCGCAGACGACGATGTAGAGCGTGCTCGCGACCGCATAGGTGGCGAAGACGAGCCAGTCGGGCACGTGGCCGCGGCGCTGCGCGATGTCCGCGAGGCGCGCCTTCTCGCTCGCCGCCATGGACGCGGTGCGGCGGCCGCTCCGGAAGGTCTTGAACGCCGCCCAGAACCCGAACACGGCGATCGCCAGCGAGATGCCGATCTGGAACGAGAAGTAGAAGTCGACGTTGTCCGCGAAAAGCGTCAGGACCGTCGTGTCGCCCTGCTTCCACGTCGTCATCACCCCGCAGTGGTAGAGGATCGGGTTCATGACGAACGTGAAGATCAGGCCGATGAACGAGCCGACCATCGACCAGAACGGCAGCACCATGCCGGTCACGAAGTTGCCCAGGTCCCACGAGATGCCGGTCGCCGTCGCCGGGAGGATGCCCTCCGTGTAGGGCGTGAAGTCCGCGAAGGGGATCTTGAAGAGCTGCAACGGGCGCTGGAAGAACGCGCCGGTGATCGTGGGCAGGGCCATGTAGACCAGGCCGAAGACCATGCCGATGCCGCAGCCCGTGCAGAACATGCGCCAGCGCACGGACGAGCCGGGCGCCTTGGCCGAGCCCTCGATCTGCTCGGCGATGGCGACGACGCCCTGCGCGCCGACCGGCGCCATCGGGAACGGGAGGCGCTCCACGTCGCTCGTGACGCGGAAGAGCCCGTAGCCGAGGACCTGCGCGGAGAACGTGCCCACGAGCATGCGGAAGACGATGAGCCCGATGCACGGCAGCCACGCCTTGGAGAGGAACGTGCGCGGGAGCGACTCGAGGTTCTTCGGGGCGACCCACGTCGGGATCTGCTCGGCGATGCCCGTCGCGACCGCGGCGTCGGAGCGGACGAGGAACTGCGTCCAGATCGGCATCGTGTAGATGCCGATGCCCATGAGCGCGCCCGCGAGGAAGAACAATACGTAGATTTGCGCGCGCGACATCTTCGCGTTGGCGCGCTTGGCCACTTCGACGAAGAGCAGCACCGTCACCCACTGGGCGGCGCCGCCGATGCCGGCGCCGGCCACGAGCTCCATGTAGATGGAGCCGGGCACCATGATGAGCGCGACGAAGATCGTGCCGACGAGCGACGTGAAGTTGAAACCGTCCGTGAAGTGTTCCGGCACTTCGAGGATCGCGCGGAACTGCTCGAGCTCGGCGTCCTGCGTCTTGACGCGGCGGCGGAAGAGGTTCTTCAGGGAGAACATGTCGGAAGGGGGAAAGGGAGGGGAACGGGGGCCGCCCGGCTCCGGGGCCGGGCATCCCGCGGCCGCGCCGGGACGCGCGCACGGGAAAGGAGGATACCACAAAACGCCGCGCGAATCCACCCCGAATTCGGGCGGGCTCCGGCCGGCGGCGGCGGCGGGCTAGGCGCCGGCGTCCGCCGCGGGCCCGCC
>JAFPUX010000278.1 GCA_017413145.1 Kiritimatiellia bacterium
ACGCCGGCGAGCGCGAACGCGGCCGCGTGCGGCAGGTGCGAGACGAGCGCCAGGCGCCGGTCGTGTTCCGCGGCGTCCATCCCGATGCAGCGGAAGCCGAGTGCGCCCAGCAGCGCGAACAGCGCGTCGAGCTTCTCCGCGCCGGCGGCGTAGTCCGGCGGGACGCAGTAGAGGAACGCCGCGCCGCGGAAGAGGTCCGGGTCGGCCGCGCCGAAGCCGACACCCTCCGTGCCGGCCATCGGGTGGCCGCCGACGAAGTTCCCGAGCCCGCGCGCGGCCTCCATCACGGCGCCCTTCACGGACGCGACGTCGACGACGAGCCCGATGCGGGCGCCCTTGAGCGCGGGCAGGTCGCGGCACACGACGCGCGGCGGCGCGGCGAGGATCACCAGGTCGCAGCCGTCGAGCGCGGCGGCGGGCGCTTCCGCGGCGGGGTCGAACACGCGGCTTGCGGCGCCCGAAGCGCGCACGGCCTCGCGCGTCGTCTCCGACGGCGCGCCGGCGACGAGCTCCGCGTCCGGCAGCAGCCGGCGCAGCGCGAGCAGGAACGACCCTCCGATCAGGCCGGTGCCGAGGATGCCGATGCGGTGGAAGGACGTCATTTCTGCGGAAGTCCCGCGGCTTCGCGGACGAGGGAGGAGATGCGCGCGGAGACGGCGTCGTCCGGCGCGCGGAAGCGCAGGACGCGCGCGTTGCCCGCCGGGTCGGACTCGAACGGCGTGGAGGCGTCGGCCGCGGCGCGGACGCGTCCCGCGGGGCCGAGTTCGTAGCACTCGTTCTCGCCGTGCAGCGCGAGGTCGACGGTGATGGGGTCCCAGCTGCTGTGCTTCATCGCGGGGCCGCGGTGGTGGCGGAACGCCTCGACGAGCGGGTGCGCGTCGAATTCCGCCGGCAGGCCGGAAAGGTCGGTCATGACCGTCTCGCCGCACTCGAAGCCGACGAAGACGATCGGGCCGTCCCACGCGTCGAGGAAGCGGCGCGTGGCGTCCAGGTAGCCCTTCACGTTGAACTCCGCGTTGCCGGCGCAGCGCGCGAAGCCGCCCGCCATCGCGTAGACGCAACGGACCTTGCGGCGGAAGAGCGCGGGGTCGTCCGCGAGGACCTCGTCGAGCGTGTTGAAAAAGCCGATGGAGAGCACCGTGACCGAGCCGTCGGCGGCCTTGGAGAGGATGCGGCGGTAGAGCTCGCGGGCGGGGCCGCAGGAGGCTTCGCCGCCGCGCCACCGCGCGGCGAGGCCGGCGAGGTAGTCGGAGCGGTTCCCGCTCGGCGGGAGGTCGTCCTCCGTGACGCCGACGGGCACGTCCTGCATCCCCCATGCGGAGAGGACCGTCTTCACGGCGGCGGCGATGAAGGGGCTCTTCACGTTGCACGAGACGCCGCCGAGGCGGAACGCGTCCGGGTGCGCCTTCGCGGCGCCGCAGAGCAGCGAGAGAGCGGCGACGTCGTCGACGTCGGTGCAGAAGTCGGTCTCGAGGACGACGGTCTGGCCACGGAGGGAGAGAAGGGGGGACATGGGGGAGTTGAAAGGGGAAAGTGTAAAGTTGAAAGTTGGGTTGAAGGGGTTGAAGGGGTTTCAGAGGACAAGCGGGGGCGGGGCGACGGGACCGTCGACGATCTCGTGCGCGGCAAGGGCCTGCGGGACGAGCGCCTCGGCCTCGGCGCGGGAGCGGGCGTGGAGGCGCACGAGCGGCTCGCCGGCGGCGACCGTTTCGCCGACCTTGCGCAGGCCGGAGACGCCGACGGAGAAGTCGATCGCGTCCGTGACGGCGCGGCGGCCGCCGCCCAGGAGCAGCACGGCGCGGCCGATGCCGTCGGCGTCGACGCGGGAGAGCGTCCCGGCGCGCGGCGCGGGGACGTC
>JAFPUX010000279.1 GCA_017413145.1 Kiritimatiellia bacterium
GAGAAGCCGCTCAAGGTCTTCGCGCCGTTCAACGCGCTGGTGGACGGCTCGCGCAAGTTCTCCAACGTCTTCGTCGGCTTCCTCGTCCGCCGCTCGGTCTTCGCGGTCGCCGTGCTCGCGCTCTTCGTCGCGGGCATCTGGGCCGTCTCGGAGGTCGTCCCGGGCTCGTTCCTCCCCGAGGAGGACAAGGGTGTCGTCTTCTGCGACATCAGTCTGCCGGAGGGTGCCTCGCTCGAGCGCACGATGGACTCCGTGCGCGCCTTCCGCGGCAAGGCCGGCTCGATCCCGGAGATCCAGGACACGATGGCCATCGCCGGCTTCGGCATGATCAACGGCGCGGGCGAGAGCTCGGGCATGATGTTCGCCAAGCTCAAGAACTGGGATGAGCGCAAGGAGCGCAGCCAGGAGGCCGCGGCGATCAAGAACCGGCTCATGGGCCTCGGCGGCCTCGCGCTCGGGGACGACCCCGCGTCGCTCGCCGCGCAGGCCGACTCCCGCGTCATCTGCTTCACGCCGCCCGCCATCCAGGGCCTCGGCGCCACCGGCGGCCTCTCCTTCTACCTCACGAGCGATGGCTCGATCTCCTCCGCGGAGCTCGCCGCCGCCGCCGACAGGCTCGCCAACGACATCCGGAACCTCAAGGGCCCGAACGGCAAGCCGCTCGCCTCCTCCGCCAACAACTCCTTCGTGGCCAACACACCGAAGCTCTTCCTCGACGTGGACCGCGAGAAGGCGATCAGCCTCGGCGTGAACGTCTCGCAGCTCTTCTTCACGCTCCAGTCGCAGCTCGCCTCCTACTACATCAACGACTTCAACATGAAGGGCGAGGCGTTCTACGTCAAGATGCAGAGCGAGCGCGACATGCGCGAGTCGGCCGAGTCCGTCCTCGAGCTCCGCGTCCCGACCGCCGCCGGCGGCTCCGTCCCGCTTTCGACCATCGCCACGCTGCGCTACGAGCTGGGCAGCCGCGTCCTGCAGCGCTACAACAAGATGGACGCCGCGAAGATGTCGGCCCAGACCGCCGAGGGCGTCCCCTCCCGCATGCTGATGGACGCGATCGAGAAGCTCGAGATCCCGAAGGGCTGCGCCATCGAATGGACCGAGATGTCCTATCAGGAAAAGGAGAACCAGGGGCAGATCGTCGGCCTCATGGCCCTCGCGATGCTTTTCGCCTACCTCTTCCTCGTGGCACAATACGAGAGCTGGAGCATCCCGGTGCCTGTGATGCTCACGGTCTCGACGGCGGTCTTCGGCGCGATGATCGGCATGTGGCTCTGCAAGTCGGAGTGGGCCGCGAAACACGGCTTCGGCGCCGCGGGCTCGCTCTCCATCTACGCGCAGCTGGGCCTCGTCATGCTCATCGGCCTCTCCGCCAAGAACGCGATCCTGATGGTCGAGTTCTCCAAGCAGGCGCGCGAGGCGGGGCACAGCATCGTCGAGGCCGGCATCCAGGGCTTCAACATGCGCTACCGCGCCGTGCTCATGACCGCGTGGTCGTTCATCTTCGGCGTCATCCCGCTCGTCTTCGCGACGGGCGCCGGCGCCAACTCCCGCACCGCGATCGGCGTCACGACCGGCTGCGGCATGCTCATGGCGACGCTCGTCGGCATCATGCTCACGCCGGGCCTCTACGCGGCGATGCAGAAGCTGCGCGAGGGCGTCAAGCACGCCATCGGCATGAAGACCGCGCTCGAAATCGCCGAGCAGCGCCGCGCCGAGGACGCCGCCGCCCGCGCCGCCGCCGAGAAGGAGGCCGCCGAAGCCGCCGCAAGGCACGCGGCGGAAGCCGAAAGGAAGGCGACGCAATCCTAGCCGCCCGCGCGGACTCCGCGGAGAAATCCTCACGCGGAGTCCGCGGAGTTCGCGGAGAATTGAATTTGGATTTGCCATTTGTGGACAATTGTGAACATTTGAGATTTGTGAACAATCCCGCCCCCATGGATACGCCTGACGAAAACGTGCAAAGCGCCTTGTGGCGGAGTCGCTGGTACTCCGCCGCGAAACGCGGCATGCTGGGCGCCCTCGCCGGGGCGGCGCTCTCCGCGGCGGTCGCCTTCCTGTTCCTGGCGTTGGGGATCGGCCCGTGGGGCGTCGGGCCGGTCGTCGCCGTCGTGCCCCTCCTGGCGTTCGCCGGGATCGTCTGGGGCGCGAGACGCCCGCGCGCCTACACGGACGCGGGAAAACCCAACCCGATGGAAATCGCGGGTCTGGTCTTCCTCGTGTTGCCGATTGCGCTTTGCCTGGCGGCGTGCGTCTGGGCGATGTCCGTCTTCGCCGTCGGCACGGCGGGCGATTCGTTCGACTGCTCCGCGGAGGTCTTCGACGTCGCCGCGACCGGACGCGCCGGCCGGTTCGTGGAGAAATACGTCCCGGCCGGAGCGAAGGACTTCCGGTGCAAGGGCTATGCCGGCCGGGGCGGGCGCGTCCGGTTCTCCTGCGAGGTGGGCGAGTCGAACTTCCTCGCCCACGCCGCCGCGAACGGCGTCGAGCTGCGCCGCAACGACCCATCCTTCAACGCGAACCCCGACACGGCGTCGGATCCGTTCTGCGTGGGCTCGAGAAACATCGCGCACGTGACCGGTGGTGAAGTTCCGGAACGCTACTGGTTTCACGGCTGGGTGTTTCCGAACCTCGGCGGGTGGTTTCTCGTCTACGACATCGACCGTAGCGTCCTCCACGGCTCCTATTCCGCGAACTGATTCCATGAAACGCCCCCTCCGGCATCTCGCCCTCCTCACCCTCGCCGCCGCGCCGGGCGTCGCGGCCGCCGCCGCGGGCGGCGAGCCCGCGCAGCAACCCACGTCGCCCTTCGCGCCCCTTGTCACGCTGGCGTGCTTCGCCCTTCTCGTCTGGGATGTCGCCACCTTCCCGCGCCGGATCTACCGGGGAGCGGACCTCGCGCGCGATTCGAAGCGGCTTTGCGCGGCCGGCGTGGCGGGGTTCGCCCTGATCGCCCTCCAGGTCGTCCTGTTCGCGGTCCTTTCCCCGATTCCGCCGTTTTCCGTCCACGGAGGGGCGCCCGTGACCTGCCGTCTCCGTCCGGACCTCCCCGCCGCGCTCGTCTTCTGTCTGTGCCTCTTCGCCCGGACGCCGGTGCGCGTCCCGTTCGGCGAGGAGACCGGAACGCAGGTGGCGGACGTCTCGTCCGATGCCGCCCCGCGCCGGTCGGGCGGTTTCGCCGCCGTCGCGTGCCGGCTCTTCGAGTGGGGCGCGGCGTTCACGCTCATGGGTGCGTTCGCCGTTTCGGACATGCGACGTGCCGTCGAGCCCGGACTTGACTGGACGCAGTGCTTCCTGGTCTTCGTCCTTCCGATGCTCGTCCAGGCCGTCTGTCTCTTCGGCATGAGCGCAGCCGGAATCGCGGCGTTGCGGCTGCGCGTCGCCGTCGACGGTCGTCCGCTCGCGCCCGCCGCCAAGTTCGCGAAAGGGTGCGGGAACATCGCCATTTTCGCGGCTTTGTTCTTCGGCCTGGAAGCCTTGCGGGCGGCCCTCGACAATCCCGAACCGAGGGCAGCCGGCCTTTTCGCGCCGCTGATCCGGATTGCCTTCGCCGCGTGGCTCGCCGTCCGGTTCCGGCGGCTCGCGCGAACCCCCGAACCCCCGGCGCCCCCCGCCGCGCTTGACACGATTTCGAAAAACAACCAGAATCCAACGCCATGAACAACACGAAACTCCTTCTCCTCCTGTCCGCCGCGCTCTGCGCGGGCGGGTGCGCGACCGTGCGCGAGGCGCGGCGCGCGCAGGAAAACGACACGGAGCGCACGGTCCGCTGGGCCGAGACGCCGTTCGCCGCACGCGAGGGCGCCCTCGGCATGGAGGAGCTGGCTCAGTGGGCGCGCACGAACGCGCCCGCCGTCGTCCAGGCCCGCCAGGACGTCGTCCAGGCGCAGATCGCGCTGCGCTCGGTGAACGCCGCGTTCATCCCCGTCGTCGACGGCTCGATCGGCTACACCTACGCCTCGCAGAACATCGACCCGCACAACACGAAGTGGGACGGCGAGGGCGCGTGGGGCGGCAACCTCACGCTCAACTGGCTGCTCTACGACTTCGGCCGCACGCGCGCCTCGACGCGCCGCGCCGTCGCCTCGCTCGCCGCCGCCGCCC
>JAFPUX010000280.1 GCA_017413145.1 Kiritimatiellia bacterium
CCCCCCCCCCCACCGCCGCACCGCCGGCATCGCCATCACGGCGTCGCCGAGCCAGTTCGGGCTGACGACCAGCGTCCCCCCGCCCGCTCCGCGCCCGTCGGCGTCCCCTTCGCTTCGTTCGTTCATGCCGCGGAGTATACGGCAACCCGCCGTTCCCTTGCAACTCTCCCCTTCAATCGCACCGTGCGCGACTGACGGTCAAGGCGGCATCGGCCGGGGGAACCGCTCTAGTTTCCGGCGTCCGAGGGACCGTCGGCGTCGTCCGGCGGAGGATCGTCGTCGTCCGGCGGCAGGTCGTCGGGCGGGAGGGGGGCGGAGAGGGACGGGTCGTCGAACGGCAGCGGCTCGGCGCGGTCGGTCGGGTCCTCCGCGGGGTCGTCCGCTTCGAGGGGAACGGCGGGCGCTTCGACGGGCGCCGGCCGGATCTCGATCGCGAGGACGGGGTCTTCCGGCGGCTTGCGGAGAAGCCAGTACATCGCCAGCGCGACGAGCGCGACGGCGAACGCCGCCCCGGCGAGCGACGCGGTGCGGTGGTGCAGCAGCAGCATCGCCAGGCGCGGATGGCGCATGTAGCGCAGCAGGCGGCGCTCGCGCGTCCGGTCGAACCCGTCCGGGAACGCCAGCGCGGGGTCGTGGGCGCGCAGGAAGGCCTCGACCGCGAGCATCTCGGCGGTCTCGGCGCGCGGCGGCTCGCGCCCGGCGTCCGGTTGCGTCTTCTTCTCGTCGTTCACGGGCGTTTCTCCTTCCTCTCGACCGCGCGCGCCAGCTTCTTGAGCGCGCCCTGGAGGATGAACCACAGGTTGGAGACCGTCAATCCGGTCATGTCCGAAATCTCCTTGAAGGACTTCTCTTCGTAGACGCGAAGGACCACGATTTCGCGTTCCCGTTCGTCGAGCTCCGCGAGCGCTTCGGCCGCGAGGACGGCGCGCTCCGGCAGCTCCCCGCCCCCGCCCTGCCCCGGCGACGGCGCCGCCGCGAGTTCCGCCGACTCGCGGCGGCGGAACTCGGCGCGGCGGCGTTCGCGGCGGATGTGGTCGATCACGAGGTTGCGCACCGCGACATGGAGCCATGCGTTCATCTGCGTCGACGGGACGAACGGCTCGCGCCACTGGGCGGAAAGCCGGATGAACGCGTCCTGCACGACGTCCTGCGCCGTGTCCGGGTCTCCCACCATGCGCATGGCGTACCAGAGGAGGGGCCGGCCGTATTCGGCCACGACCCCCTCGAACTCCCCCTGCTTCCTGGCGCGGCGCCCGAACATGCCCTCGAAGTATACGGAAACGCCCGCGCCGGCGCAAGCGCGTTCGCGCACGGCCGCCCGCCGACGAAGTTGCGCGCGCCGGGGCGCGTGTGCTAGAATGCCGTCCGTCATGGACACGAAAGGCAAATCCCGCCGCCCCGTGCGCCTCGCCGTCGGCGCGGCGCTGGCCGTCGCGGTCGCGTGGTCGGTGCTGATGCTCCTCGTCGCCGGCCTCGCGCCGAAGGACGTGGAGGAGGTTGTCCGCTTCCGCACGCTCACGCGCGTCGCCGAACCGGCGACCGCGGACGCCGTCGACGCGTCGAACGACCGCGGACTCGTGCTCGTCCGCGGCGTCACGTCCTCGCCGGAGCCGGTCTCCGACCCGCTCTGCACGGCGACGCTTCCGCCCACCAACGCGCTGGCGCTCGTCCGGCGCGTCGAGATGTTCCAGTGGGTCGAGAAGCCCGCCGAGGGCGCGCCCGGCGTCCGCTACGAGGGCGCGTGGGTCGAGGGGCTCGTCGACTCCTCGAAGTTCCAGGTGCCGGAAGGCCACGGGAACCCGGCGGCCTTCCCCGCGCCGTTCGTCCCGCGCGAGTTCGTCGCGGACGCGGTGCGGATCGGCGCGTACCACGTCGTGCCGAAGGGCCGCGTGCGCGCCGTCCTGCCCGCCGTCCCCGTCGGGAAGACGCTCTTCTGCGACACGCTCGCCGCGCCGCGCGCCGCCGCGGATCCGGACCGGCCCGAGGTGGGCGACGTGCGCCTCTCGTGGCTCGTCGTGCCGCACGCGGAGGTCACGGTCGTCGCGGCGCAGCGCGCGGACAAGGTTCCGGCCGCGCTCCGGGGCGGGAAGGGCGCGCCGCGGGCGGCGCTGGTGCCCCAGGAGGGCGGCGCGATCGCGGAGAAGCTCTTCCTCTGCGAGGCGGGCGACCGCTCCGCGGACGAGCTGTTCGAACCGTTCCGCAAGAAGCACTCGCTGCCGGACGGGCTGCTGTGGCGCGCGCACGTCTTCGCGACGGAGTTCGTCTCCCCCTCGTCGCTCCTCCAGCTCCTCGGCGGCCTGCTGCTCTCGATGGCGCTCTTCGCGCTCACCGTGCTCTTCGCGCTCCCGCTCGGGCTTGGGGTCGCGCTCGCGCGGATGTCGCGGAACCATGCCGTTTCCGGCGCGGCACGCGTCTACATCTCGATCGTGCGCGGAACGCCGCTCATGCTGCAGCTGCTGTTCGTCTACTTCGGGCCCTACTACCTCTTCGGCCTGTCGCTCTCGAAGTACCCGGCGTTCGCGGCGGCGGTGATCGCCTTCTCGCTCAACTACGCGGCCTACTTCGCGGAAATCTACCGCGCGGGCATCGAATCGATTCCCGTCGGACAGCACGAAGCGGCCCAGATGCTCGGCTTCACGAAGCGCGACGCGTTCCTGCGCATCGTCCTGCCGCAGGTCGTCAAGCGCATCCTCCCCCCCGTCACGAACGAGGTGATCACGCTCGTGAAGGACACGTCGCTCGCGCAGGTCATCTCCGTCGTCGAGATGTTCACGATCGCCAAGCAGCTCGGCAACGCGCAGGCGTCGATCGCGCCGCTCGTCGTCGCGGGCGTCTTCTACTACGTCTTCAACTGGCTCGTCGCCTCCGGCATGGAGCGCATCGAGAAGAAACTGTCCTACTACCGGTGAGCGCCATGTCGGAACCCGAAGAAATCCTCCGCGTCTCGGACGTGCGCAAGTCGTTCGGGAACAACGAAGTCCTCCACGGAGTCTCGTTCTCGCTGCGCCGCGGCGACGTGCTTTCCGTGATCGGCCCGTCGGGCGGCGGCAAGTCGACGCTCCTGCGCTGCACGGTGAACCTGGAGCCGGTCACGTCGGGTTCGATCCGCATCGGCGGGGACGACCTCGTGAAGGACGGCGTCTACGCGCCGAAGGCCGTGCAGCGGCGCATCCTGCTCCGGATCGGGCTCGTGTTCCAGCAGTTCAACCTGTTCCCGCACTTTTCCGTCCTTCGGAACGTCACCGAGGCGCAGCGCGTCGTGCTCGGCCGCTCGCGCGAACAGGCCGCCGCGCACGCGATGGACCTGCTGGACAAGATGGGCCTCGCCGGCAAGGCGGACGCCTACCCCTGCGAACTCTCGGGCGGGCAGCAGCAGCGCGTCTCGATCGCGCGCGCCCTCGCGCTCGACCCGGAGGTGCTCTTCTTCGACGAGCCGACCTCCGCGCTCGACCCGGAGCTCACGGGCGAAATCCTCAAGGTCATCCGCGGCCTCGCGGAGGAGAAGATGACGATGGTCATCGTGACGCACGAGATGGCGTTCGCGCGCGACGTGTCGGACCGCGTGCTCTTCCTCGACGGCGGGGTCGTGGCCGAGGAAGGTCCCTCGCGCGAGGTGATCGGCAATCCGAAGAACGAGCGCACCCGCGCGTTCCTGAGCCGGTTCGGTTCCTGAAGGCCGGCTCGCCCGTCAGACGGGCGAGCGGCGGAGCGCGGCGCCGAGCGGCAGCGCGAGGAGCAGCAGCGCGCAACACGCGGCGAGCCACGGGAGGAAGAGCTCGTCCCGGCGGACGTACGTGCGGCTCTCGACCTCGGTGCGCTCCAGCGCGTCGATCTCGGCGAGCGACTTCTCGAGGCCGGTCTTCGACCGCACGTCGAAGTAGCGCCCGCCCGTCGCCTTCGCGATCGCCTTGAGCGCGCGCTCGTCGACGCCTTCGGAGACGCCTCCCAGCAGGCCGAAGAGCCCCCCCGCGGCGGCGCGGTTCTCGGGCGTTCCGACGCCGATGGCGTAGACCTTAACGCCTTCGTGCTTCGCGAGCGCCGCGGCCTGGCCGGGCGAGATCGTCCCGAAATTGTTCATGCCGTCGGAAAGGAGCACGACGATCCGCGAGGCGACGTTGCTCGCGGAAGAGAGCCGCGCGACGGCCATCGCGAGGCCGTCGCCGATCGCGGTCTGCAGTTCCTCGTTGGAGACGGGCTCGCCGTCCTCGCCCGGGATGCGCGTCCCGGCGAGCACGTCGAGCAACGCTCGGTGGTCGAACGTGAGCGGCGCGCGCGTCGTCGCGTAGCCGCCGAACGCGACGAGGCCGATCAGGTCGTCCGGACGCTTCTCCACGAAGTCGGCGAAGACGTCCTTCACGACCGCGAGCCGCGTCTTCGGCTCCGCGCGGCTCTTCGAGTAGTCCAGCTCGCGCATCGAGCCGGAAACGTCCACCGCCATCTCGATCGCGATCGCGTCCTTCGTCGAACGCACGGTCGCGAGCGTCTCCTGCGGACGCGCGAGGGCGACGACGCCGCACGCGAGCCCCGCCAGGACGAGCGCGGGCGGCACGTGGCGGAGGCTCTTCCGCCACGACGGGCGCCGCGCCCGTGCCGGTGCCGCC
>JAFPUX010000281.1 GCA_017413145.1 Kiritimatiellia bacterium
CCTCCGTCTGCCGCGACCGGTAGAGCGCCCGACCGCGGCGTTCGGCGAGCCGGAGGAGCGCGACGATCCAGGCGAGCGCGACGACGAGCCCCGCCAGCGAAAGCCCGACGACGCGCGCCAGCCGCTTCGGCGTCCACCACGGCGGCGGCTTCGTCACGCGGACGTCTTCGGCGGTGCGCGCGACGAGCGCGAACCCGCGGACGTGGGGGAAGACGTTGTCCGTGCGCCAGCTGTCCGTCTCGAGCAGGCAGCGCCCGGTCGCCTCGACCTCGGCGCCGACGGGCGTCCGCTTCGCGACCTCGCGGCAGGAGCCGATGTCGACGGGCACCGGGCGCCCGCCGCAGTCGAGGTACAGGCGCTGGTCGGGGCTCTCCTCCGCCGGCAGGCTGCGGACGGTTCCGCGCAGGCGGAGCAGCCTTCCGTGGCAGGTGACGAGCCAGATGTCGTTCGTCGTGAGCAGGTTGCCGGCGAGGAGCTCCTGCGCCGAGACGTCCTCCGGGACGTCCTCGGGCGTCTCCGGGAAGGGGCCGGGCCGGAAGCGCGCGCGCATCAGGTTGACGCGCATCAGGTCCGTGTAGGGATAGCCGACGAACGTGCCGGCCTCGCCCAGGCGTGGGACCGGCTGGCCCTCCATCATCGTGACGTTGACGACGCGGTTGTCGGCGTCCTTCGCCATCAGGTTGCCCTCGCCCCAGACGGCGATCACGCGGCCGGCGACCGTTCGGGGGCCCATCCGCGCGATTTCCTCCGGCGTGCGGTAGAAGCGCCGCTCGAGCGGCGGCGCCGCGAACGGGTCGGCCGGCGGCGGCGAGAGGATCTCGACCGGCGTCGCCGGGTCGTGGACGACGCCGGGGCCCGTGAACTTCCGGATGCCGCTGAACGACCGCCAGTACCACCCCGTCAGGCGGATCGTCGCGTCGGGCTCGACCTTCGATCGCTCGTAGACTTTGCGCGAAAGGACGACGGGCGTCGTCGCCTCGCCGTCGCAGAGCATCGCGACGACGAAATCGTCGTCGAACTCGTCGGGCGTGACGCTGAAGACGGTGCCCGAGACGCGCACCGGGAGCCACGCGTTCTCCGGGCGGTTCAGCTCGGCGAGGCCCAGGTCGGCCGGCCCCGGCGCGGGCGCGCTCCCGCGCTTCTCCACCTCCATCGGCTGGATCCAGGTCTCGCCGTTCTCGTTGACGGAGGCGAAGCCGCGGATCTCCAGCAGGTCGCCCTTGCGGAGGCCCGCCACCGGATTCTGGTTCGGCACGGCGGTCCGGCCCGTCTCGTCGCGGACGATCATCGCGGTGTCCGCCGGGTCGTTGATGACCTGGACCGAGAGGACGTAATTCGTCTTCCCGTGCCCGCGCTCGAGGAACTCGTTCACCTCCCGCGCCGTGCGCAGGACGCCGTCCGGCGCGGCGGACGCCAGCGCGCACGGCAGGAGCAACGGGAGCAGGAAGCGTTTCATGCGGGCGATTCTAGCAAATCCGGGCGGAATCGGACCACTACACGGTTGTGTAGTTTCCGGCGCCGTGGCTTCCGCGTGACGCGTCCCCCCCGCCTTCAGACGAGATGCACCATGTAAACCGGAAGATACGCGATGCCGTCCGCCTCGTGGTAGTCGGCCGTGCAGACCACGTATCGGATTCCGAGATGCCGCGGGAATTTGGCGATCAGGCGGTCCAGGGACTTGTGCGAGCGGTAGTTGGCCGACTTGACTTCGACGGGACTGACCTTGATCCCGTTCTTGACCAGGAAGTCGATCTCCATCGTGTTCTCGATCCGTTTCGGATCGGCCCTGGAATAGAAGAAGAGCGGCCGCCCGCGCGCCGCGAGCGACTGCGCCACGACGTTCTCGAAGAACATCCCTTCGTTCACGCCGACGTTGTCGTGCAGGACCGCGCGGAGCAGCCGTCCGTCCGGCTCCGGCCCGCCCGCCATCGCCTGGGTAAGCAGCAGTCCCGTGTCCAGCGAATAGCACTTGAACGACGAGTTGTCCCGGTACATCGCCAGTCCCACGTCCGGGTTCGTCGCGTTGTAGGCGACGTTGGCGACCATCGCGTCCTCGAGCCAGAGGAAGGCGTTCTCGTACCGGCGCATCCGCGCGTTCGCGTCGATGTCCGAAAGGTGGAACTTCTTTTCGCGCTTGGACAGTTCGGCGGGAATCGTCCGGAATACCGACCGGACCTTCGAGGCGTATCCTTTCGCGTATTTTCCGATGTCCCGGTCGTAGAGGTCGAGGATTTCCCGCTTCGCGTTCTCGGCCGCTTCGAGCGCGTGGTCCTCCGCCGCCAGGTACGCCTCGACGCTCTGCGGCATCCCGCCCACGGCCATGTAGAGGCGGAAGAGCGACATCGCCTTCGCGTGGAGCGATTCGCCAAGCGGCCTCCGGCCTTCGAAGCGTTCCCGGATGAAGTCCTTCATCATGGACTCGTCGAGGGCGTCCAGGAATTCCTCGAAATCGAGCGGGAACAGCTTCATGCCGTGCTCTTCGGACGGAATCTGGATGTCCTTCACGTTTTCCCGGATACCGACGAGCGATCCGGTTTCGATGAAATGGTATTTCCCGTATTCCATGAAGGACTTGATCATTTCCCTCGCAACGGGGAACCGCTGCACTTCGTCGAACACGACGCACGACTTCCCCGGAACCAGACGGACGTCGAAGAGAAGTTCGAGGCGGGTCAGCAGGTCCTCCACGCCGTCGGCGTTGGCGAATTCCCTCTTGGCGTCCTTCGTCCGCTTGTCGGAATGGGAAAAGTCGATGAAGATGGACGACTGGTATTCCCGGGAAACGAAGTCGCCCACGAGGAACGACTTGCCCACGCGCCGCGCTCCTTCGACGAGAAGCGCGTACTTGTCGGCGAGCCGGTTCTTCCAGTCCAGCATCTGGTCGTAGGCTTTCCGCCGGAAACGGATCTTTTCCATGTGCGTCCTTCCTTTTGCAATGACGCTTCGACACTACCATTTCCAACGCGGAATGTCAACGGTGTGTCACGAAATGGAAAAATTCAAATACAGGATTCGTCACGAAATGAAAAAATCGAAAAACCGCATTTGTCACGATTTCCACATCCTCTTTCGATTGGCGAACGGCTCCTGCGCCATCCGCAAGACCATCCCTCCACGAACCGGCGGAATCCCGCCGTGGAGTCCGGTACTACACGGTTGTGTAGTTTCGTCGGGAACCGGCGGCGTGCTAGTATGGTTGGCATCGCCATCCGAACGTCCGACCCGATACCAGGAGGAGCCGCCCATGAACGCCGCCAGGAACTTGTTCGCAACCGTCGCCCTCGCCGCCGCGGCCGCCCCCGCGGCCGACTGGTATGTCTCCACGGCGGGCGACGACGACAACGCCGGCACGACGCGCGAAGCCGCATTTCGCACCATCGCGCACGCCGTGGACGTCGCGGCGGACGGCGACACGGTCCGCGTGCTCGCCGGCACCTACAAGGTCTCCGCGGCGGTCTCCGTGACCGAGGCTCTCGCCATCGTCGGCGACACGGGCGACCCGGCCGACGTCGTCGTCCGCAACACGGCGGGCGGCCTCACGCGGGAAAGCGGGGCGAACAGCGTCGACGCCTGCCGCGTCTTCGTGCTCGACAACGCCGGCGCGGTCCTCGCCGGCGTCGCCGTCGAGGGCGGCGTGATCGGCGGCTATGCCGACCGGAAGGGCGGCAACGTCCTCATCGACGCGAACGGCGGCACGGTGACGAACTGCATCATCCGCAACGCGGTGATGTTCGCCCTCGGCACCGGCAACAACCCGAAGACCGCCAGCGGCGGCGCCGGCATCGCGTGCCTGTCCGCGAACGGCCTCGTCACGCACTGCGTGATCACGAACAACTTCGCGACCCGCTGCGGGCTCGGCATCGGCTTCTGGCAAGAGGGCGGCGCGGCGGGCGTCCACATGGCGGGCGGCGTCCTGCGCCAGTCCCTCGTCGCCTACAACGCCACGACGAACGACAACTTCGGCTCGGCCGTGTATCTCACGGGCGCCGGCACGCTGATGGAGAACTGCACCGTCTTCGGAAACCGCGGGCTCGGCGCCGCGGGCGACTTCTATCCCGTGTTCTTCGCGGCGCAGTACGTCGCGGCCATGGACCCGCTCGTCCGCAACACGCTGATCTACGGGAACGTCGGGACGTCCGACGGCCGGAAGCTCTTCGCCGACGCCTGGACGGGCAACTGGTCCGCGGCCGCCCTGGCGAACGCCTACTCGCGGTTCGAGAACTGCGCCACGGATTCGGAGCTCCCGGACGGCCTCGAAATGGTGGACTCGGGCTTCCGGTTCCGGAAGGTCTACCGCCCGGCCCCGGGCTCCTCGGTCGTCGACGCGGGCGCCGCGATGCAGTCGCCCGTCGGCCTCGACCTCGTCGGCAACCCGCGCTTCGTCGGCGCCGCGGTCGACATCGGCTGCTGCGAATACGACCCCGACGAACCCGGCCCGGTGGACGACCCCGAGTTCGTTCCGGCCACGGGCGTCGTTTTCGACCCGACCGTCGCCGTGGAGATTTCGTGCACGACGGCGGACGCGACGATCCGCTACACGACCGACGGCACCGAGCCGACGGAACGGAGCGAGGCCTACGCCGAATCGTTCCTCCTCAACGCCACGACGTCGTTCAAGGCCCGCGCCTTCAAGGACGGCAAGGAGCCGAGCGGAACCGTCGCCGCGACCTACACGCGCGGGCTTCCCACGGCGCCGGACGTCGACGACGTGGCGGTAGCGCCCGGCATGACGACCGCGACGTTTTCCGGCACGATCTACGACGTCGGCAACAACCTCGCCACGTCCTGCAACGTCTATTTCGCGTACGACAGGCGGGAGAACCGCATCGGAACGCCGGCGCTTGTCGTCTCGGGCGCGACGACCGGCTTCTCCTTCGAGATCACGAACCTGACCGCCTCGACGAAGTACTACTGGGCGCTCCGGGGCGAGAACGACGCGCAGGTCCCGAAGAGCGCGACTCTGAAGGGCAGCTTCACGACCAAGTCCGCGTCCGATTCGTTCGACTGGTACGTATCCCCGTCGGGCAGCGACGCCAACGCCGGCACCACGCGCGAGGCCCCGTTCGCGACGATCGCGCACGCCGTGGGCGTCGCGGAGGACGGCGACGGCATCTGCGTGCTGCCGGGCCTGTACGCGGTCTCCGAGGCCGTCGTCGTGGACAAGGCGGTCAAGATCGCCGGCGACACGGGCAACCCCGAGGACGTCGTCGTCCGCAACGCGGCGGGGCCCGAGACGCTGAACGCGGGCAATTCCGCCGCCGTCGACGCCCACCGCGTCTTCGTGCTCGACAACGAGGGCGCGGTCCTCTCCGGCCTCGCCGTCGAACGCGGCCGGATCGGCGGCTACAAGGACGAGAAGGGCGGCAACATCCTCATCGAGGCGAACGGCGGCACCGTGGAGAACTGCATCGTCCGCAACGCGGCGATGTTCGCCTTCGGCGGCGGCTGGCCGAAGACGCAGTCCGGCGGCGCCGGCATCGCGTGCCTGTCCGCGAAGGGGCTCGTCACGCACTGCGTGATCACGAACAACTTCGCGACCCGCAACTGGAGCGACGCCGCGGACGACCGGTCCGTCAAGCTGGGGACCTGGGGCGGCGCCGCGGCCGTCCACATGGCGGGCGGCATCCTCCGCCAGTCGCTCGTCGCCGACAACGCGACGACGAACGACTCCGTCGGCTCGGCCGTCTTCCTCGGCGGCGCCGGCACGCTGATGGAGAACTGCACCCTCGCCGAGAACCGCGGGCTCGGAAACCAGGGGAACTTCTATCCCGTGCTGTTCTTCCCGGCGGCCGCCGCGAACCAGAATCCGGTCGTCCGCAACACGCTCTTCTACCGCAACGCCGGCACGGCGGGCAGCCGGAAGCTCTTCGCCGACGACTGGACGGAAACCTATTCCGACCGCCTCCCCGCCGCCTACGCGGCCTTCGCGACCTGCGCGACGGATTCGACCCTCCCTGACGGCCTCGAGATGGTCGCCGGGCCCGCCAGGGTCCGGAGGGGCTTCCGCCCGGTCGAGACCTCCCCGACCGTCGACGCCGGCTCGGAGATGGCCTCGCCCGTCGACTTCGACCTCGCGGGCAACCCCCGCGTCGTCCGAACGATCGACATCGGCTGCCACGAATCCCCCGGCATCCTCCCCACGCTCCTCATCCTCCGCTGATTGTCCGGGCAAGCCGCCCCCGCCGCCCTGATCGGATTCCTCGACCGCCGTCCCCGTCCGGTATCCTGATTTGCGCAGCGCCCGCCTCGGTTCCCGCGCCCTCGCGCGACTGGTTGCCCCGGCGAAGGCGGTGTGCTATCATCGGAGCCGTCAACGGCAATGCGGCGCTGTCCGCCGGCCGGAACACAGGAATCCCGTGAAACTGGAAGACTACATCGGCGAGGCGACGGCTTACGACAAGAAGCTCATGCTCGAACGGAAGGATCCGACGAGCTGGCTCAAGAGCGTGAGCGCGTTCGCGAACACGCAGGGCGGCAAGCTGCTCTTCGGCGTCGCGAACGACGGTTCCCTCGCCGGCCTTGCCGACGCGCCGGGCGACGCCGAGTTCATCAGCGAGGCCGTCAAGACCCAGATGGATCCCGCCCCGGAGATCGACCTCTCCATCCACGAGGAGGACGGCAGGCGTTTCGTGGTCGTCGTCGTCAAGGCCGGCGCCGAGACGCCCTACTACACCTTCGTCAAGGGCCACCGCGACGCCTACGTCCGCATCGGCAACGAGAGCGTGAAGGCCGACGCAACCCAGCTCAAGCGCCTCGTGCTGAAAGGAGCCGGCCGGTCGTGGGACAGCCTCCCGACCCGATTCGTCCGGACGAACTATTCGTTCGAGATGCTCCGCGCCGCCTACTTCGCCAAGACGAAAACGCCGCTTGCGGACGACGACTTCGAGTCTTTCGGGCTCGCAGACGCCGCGGGCAACCTCACGAACGCCGGCGCCCTTCTGGCGGACGACGCCCTCGTGCGGCATTCGCGCGTGTTCTGCACCCGGTGGCGTGGACTCACGAAAGCGAATGGCGTGATGGAGGCCATCGACGACCACGAGTATTTCGGCGGGCTCATCTCGCTTCTCAAAGCCGCGAAAAGATTCGTCGTCGCGAACACGAAGATGATGTGGCGCAAGGCGCCCGACCGGCGGATCGAATACCCCGAGTATCCCGAACGCGCCTACGAAGAATGCATCGTCAATGGTCTCATCCACCGGGATTACCTCGAACTCGGCGGGGAACTGCACGTCGACATCTTCGACGACCGGATGGAGTTCTTTTCTCCGGGCGCCATGCCAAGCGGCAGGACGGCCGAAAACGCCGATTTGCGCCGCGTGTCATCCCTGCGTCGCAACCCCGTCATTGCCGACCTTTTCCAACGCCTGGACCTGATGGAGCGCCGCGGAAGCGGTTTCGGGAAAATCATCGACGCCTACGCCTTCGAATCCGAAAAGCGCGGTCGCGTTCTAAAGCCGACCTTCAGTTCCGGCGCGATGGGTTTCACCATGGTACTCCCGAACCTCAACTACGGTCTCGACGCCAACACCCTTGCCGGTGTGGAGAAAGGTGTGGAGAAAAGTGTGGAGAAAGGTATGGAGAAAAGTGCGGAGAAAATCATCCGCCACTTGGCGGAGAATCCACACGCCACACAAAACGAATTGGCGGTCGTGACAGGACTTTCCGTTCGGGGCGTAGAGAAGAATTTGAGCCGACTGAAGGCCTCCGGCGTCATCCGCCGCGTCGGTCCCGACAAGGGCGGTCATTGGGAGGTCGTGAAGTGATCCGCGCCCGTCCCGATCCGCATCCCGTCCGGTAGTTTCTTCCGCTCGACGGCGGTTGCCACGCGCCGGAAATGTGAAGGCGTGGCGGGGTCCGCACCCCGCCACGAAGGGCGTTGGCCGCCGCGCTTCGCGCGACGCGTGGCGGGGTCATTCCGCCGGATTGATCGCCCGGAGGCCGGCGGGGTTGTCGACGAGCTCCATCAGGAAGTTGTGCTGTTGGACGTCGCCGTCGTCGACCAGAAGCCGTGTGTAGACTCCGCGCCCGGGCTCGAACCCGTGTCCCGCGTCACGGCATCCGATCCGCCGCCCCCACGCAATCATCTTCCGCCCGTTCGCGTCGCTCCCGAAAAGTTCGACGACGAGACGGAGGTTCCTGTTACATTCGGTCACGTTGGCGGAACCGAATGTTGACGTCATGTCAGATCTTCGTCCCAAGGAATCCGCTTTTGTTTGAAACGGTTGAATGCTTTCGGAAGCATGGTCCAGAGAATCTTGGCGTCCTCGCGATCGAAGAAGTCCATGGTCATGCCGAACTGCTGGAGGACGCGGACGAAGTTGCGGATGTTGCCGGGATCCTTCTGGGAAGCAATGCGGCGACGGAGTTTCTTTTTGGCGCTCTTGGCGTGGTAGAGCCACACGGCTGTCTGCAGGGCGGCGGGATTCTGCATGATTTCCTGCCGACTTGCGCACTCGTGCGAGAAAGCGCTGTTTTCCGAAACCGGTCCTCCGAGAAATGCCTCCAGCGCATCGGGGCCGAAATCCGCGACGGACAGATGCAGAGAGACGGGAAACGCCATATAGTGGTAGTTCCTGTCCCGGAAATCCGTCTTGAGGATCCACCGCTTTTCCGCTCCCACGCGATCACGACCGGCGACGCGACCGATGCATTGGCGCCAATACACGACGGAGAGCCACGGCCAGATTCCGTGCCCCGTCCCCGGAACGGGGCCGGGGCTTTCAAGAAGAGCGGATGCGTAGGACGGCCCGAGGACGGAAAGAAGATATCCGGCCAGGTCCAGCCGAGAGGAGAACTTCCTTTCGTCGTCGATTTCCCTTCCGTCTCCCAGCGGGTCGGTATAGCGCTCGTCGGCGGAAAGGCGGTCGAATTCCTCCGGAAAGGTCTTTCGCTCCTCCCGGCAGATGGCGAGGAGGGCCTTAAGTTCCCCGATGCCTTCCGCGGTGAATGCGCGCAACGTTCTTTTCACGGACGTGTCCTCCTTCAGCGTGCAATGGCACCAAGCTTGTTCTGTTCCGAGAAGACCGCGACGGCCTCTTCGATCCACTTGGCCGCGTCGTCCATGTAGTCTTCGAGGACGGAGCCGGAAAGGTTTTCGTCGTCGGGGCATCCGTCGACGCCGAGACGGTCTTCGACGAACCGTTGCCAGCTGGAGGCCCATTTCGGACGGCGACCGGCTTGCAGGACGAAGGCGTAAAGAAGGATGTCGCGAAGAATCCGGGGGAGCGCAAGCAGGCGGAACTTCGGGTCGTTCACGTAGTCGAATCCGGCTCGGCTCCTGTCGAGGAGGAGAGTCGGATGTTCGAGTTCGAATCGGATGCTCCAGATCTGCCCGCCCATGCGGTCGTTCTCGCCCGCGAACTGGACGGGGAGCATCTTCTCGCGACGTCCGCCCCGATCCTTGGCCCCGAAGGGGCGGATGCGAGGGGCGAGGGCGAGAAGCCGGCGCGTGGCCGGATCCACCACCTTGATGCGGAACAGGACGTGCGCCCCGTCGGAGAACCGGTCGAAAACGACAGGCGATCCGTTCTTGAACCGGGCGACGGGACCGAGATCGCGCCGCTGCGCCTCGTTGTGGCGATAGGCTTCGACGACCAGACGTGCGCCGGGAACGCCGGCGAATCCGTCCAAGACGTCGCCGGTCAGGGAGAGCGTGGTGTTCAGGGGCGTTAGCAGCTCCGAAACCTCGAGACGAAAATCGGACTGGCGCAGCGTCCGTCGGCCGGTGAAGTTGAAACGGTACGGCATGGCGTCAGTCCTCCCCTTCCGACGATTGACCGAAGCCACCGTTCTCGGCCTCCGGGGCGGAGACGACGATGTCGCGGGATCCGTCGAACCCTCGAACGGTAACGGAGAACGATCCGTCCCGGAGCAAACGGACCGCAAGCCTGTTGCCGGCGGGGGAAACCTGAGCCGCATCCGGCGGCTCGACGCCGATCGAGAACGAATCCTCGTCGCTCAGGAGGAAGTCGGACGGCTTCCAGTCCGGTGAGCCCAACGTGTTGTAGAACACGCGGACGGCAAAGGAGTAGCCCGCGCGCGCCGGCTCCGGGGAGTCGGGATTGGAACGGATGCGAAAACCATGGCGCCGCCCGGCGGAGACGGGTTCGACGAGAAGGCGCGGAGGCGCATGCTCCGGCGGCGGCTCCGGAGAAGGGGACTCCCCGCCGCTTCCGGGCTTCGGATTCTTCGGGGGCTCGGGTTCCGGCGTGCCCGGAGTACCGGGACGAACAATTGAGAAGACATCCGCGAGCGCATCCCATTCGGGATCCGCGTTCGATTTCTCGAGGATTTCCAGAATCGCTGCAACGGATCCTCGGATGAAATCGATCTTCTTCTTCCCGTTCCGATATCCGTCCGCGAGACGCTGGAGCCGCGGGAGCCACTCGGAATGGGACGGAGGTTCGGCCGCCGTCAGCATCGAAACGAGCAGGCCCGACCGCTCCGGGTGGCGTTCGACGAGGACGGCGGAGACGATGCCGACCGGAACGCGTGCGGTCACGTCGTCGATGAGAAGGCCGCTCCGGTAGAACAGCGGACGATAGTTCTTGCCCGTACGGGTCTTCCGCAAGGCAACGAGGAAATGGTCGAAGACCGGACGCCCGGATTTCGTCTGGACCGAAACCGGCACCTCGAAAACGACGGTCTCGCCGCTTCTGACAGCCTCTCGGACGGACGGCATGCATCCTTCGGGAAACAGATCTTCGCCCCACTCGTGTCCCGGATCCCTCTCGTAGAGGCGAAAACGACGTTCCGGCGGGAACGCCGGGGAAACGGCGTCCCGCACGATCGCCTCGTGGAGCGCCGTCGCTCCCTTGACCTCGCCCGTCCCGTCGCCCAGCCGGACGGCGGCGGAGGCGGCCGTCGCGGCATCGAGCCGGAACGCCGGCTCCGCACCGCACGAGACATCGACGACAAGCATACCCCGCAGAACGGCCGGCAGGAAGTGGGCCAGCGCGACGCGGACCATTTCGTCGAGCGTCGCGGCGTCGTCACGGGAAACATCCTCCTCGTCGCCGGCGATGTAGGGCACGACGATGGACGTTCCCGGCTCGTCGCCGCGTTCGAGACGGAAATCGCGGAGAAAATCGCGGGCGAGCGCATGTTCGCCCGGAATCGGCTGCTTGAGAAGCTTCTTCGGGTTGTCCGGATCTTTCGCCAGTTCGATGCCGAACCAACCGTCCGGATCCCAGGTCCGTCCCTCGCCGTCCTCGCGGACTTGGAGCGTGACGGTTCCGGCAAGAAAGGCCCTCGGTGTTCCCGTTTCACGGACTGTGTAGGCAAACGACGTCTTGAGCCGGCTCGCCCGCTGGAATACGGCTTTCCCCGCTCCCCAGCTGCCGAGGCTTCCGTTGTCGCCCTTGTCGGTCAGATTTTCGCGGAAGAAATAATTGTAATAGTTCTTTTCCTTCTTCTTGCTGCCATCCGGCGGTTTGGCGAACGTGTCGCCCGTAAGGCCCGTCGTCCGAAAGTCCTCGATGGCGAAGTACGGACACGGATCCGATTCGTCCGGGATGCCGGACGGAAGTCCGTTCTTCCGCATCCGGTAGTGCTCTTCGGCATTGGCGCGATATTTCGAGTAGACGGCGCCTTCCAACGCTCTCGGTCCAAATCCGGAGAAATACAGCCGGACGCGCACGGGAAGGGGATTTCCGTCGGCGTCATAAGAACCGTTCGCGGCATCGAGAGAATTTTGGATGCCCTCGCGGATGATGGCGGCGAGCGGCGTGTTGTTCGCGAAGAACTCTTCGTTGACGGGGTTCCGCTCCTTGCGCCCCATCTCGTGTTCGTCGAAAATCCAACGCGGTGTCATGTCGGAGATCATCTCACGAAAGCCGGAAAACCTTGTTTCCCGGATCCTGTTTGTTGAATCGGCGTTTGGCGTCGGCGGTGGCTTCTTCGATGGCGTGGAAAATCTTGGAGACGTCGTTTTTCGAATACTCGTAGACGTTCGGACTTGAGCAGTTGCCGAGCAGGCGAAGCGTGGCGATGATCTTGTTCGTCCGCGCCTCGGCGAGGCGGACGAAACGCTGGTGCTTGGTTTCGGGCGTGGATGGTTTCATGGGATGCGTTTCCTGTGGCCCGTTATTATTCACATTCTGCGAATATTCGTCAAGTGGAAATTGGATCCATTTGCAGAACAAATTTCGAATATATTTCACAAATGATGATTGGCCGATTCAACCCCTCCCTTTAAAGGGATATCATTACCAAGACAAGATGCCCCCGCCACGAGCCTTGTGGCGGAGGGTTCGGGAGTCCCGAAAACCGCATGTCCGATTATTTGGCGAAGGACAGGCGGGCGGACGATTCTTGCGACTGTTTCCACGCTTCCTTGAAGCGTCGGTTGTTCTCGACGAGTTCGTCAAGAGTGACGGGACGGAATCCGTTGACATCCACGCCCGCGTTGAGGACCCGATCCCGCGCGGCGAGAAGAGGCCAGAAGTCGTCGTGCGTGTTGTTGTGGATGTGGCCGTGGATCATGTAGGTGCGGGAGGAATGCGGCCATTCGGGCATCGGATAATGGCACAGCGTGGCGCCGCACGGACCGATCGATCCCTGATAGAAGGAATCGACTCGCTCGAAGAAACGCGAGAGGTCGACCTTTCCGGTCCAGGACGAGTCGTGGTTTCCGAGAATCAGTCGCTTCCGGCCCTTGAGCGTTTCGAGAATCGGTTCCGGGTTCTCGCACCGGAAGAACAAATCGCCGAGGATGAAAACGGTGTCGTCCGGGGCTACGCGGTCGTTCCAGTTCGCGACGAGAGTCCGGTCCATTTCCTCGACCGACGAGAACGGCCGGTCGCAGAAACGGATGATGTTCGCGTGCCCGAAATGGGTGTCGGCGACGAACCAAATGCGGCTGTGTGACATGTCGGATAAATCACGATGCGCGTTTCCGCGCGGGTTCTTGGAATCCACGATCCGGCCTCGTTCGCCATGACAGCTCTTCAACGGAAGGCGGCAAGCCGGCATCGACCAATGCTCGGTGTGGCTGACGAAGTGGAGAATAGCAGAATGCCCGGGCTCGCGTCAATCGTGACGCGACCCGGGCATCGACGAATGCCGCCCGCGACGTGTCGCGCGGCGGCATTCTCGCGGCGCGTGGCGGGGTGC
>JAFPUX010000038.1 GCA_017413145.1 Kiritimatiellia bacterium
GCCGCCGCCGGAGCCGCCGCCGCCCACGACGAGGACCTCGGCCCAGCCGGCCTTCGTCACGGTGAGCGTCTGCGCGGCCGCGGCCGTGTCCGTGAACGTCCAGACGGTGAACGGGCCGTCCTCGAAGGCGGCCGCGTCCTCGCTGGTCCCCTCGGCGTAGTCGGCGGCCGAGACGAACGCGAAGTCGACCTCGACGGGGTCGTGCGTTCCGTCCGAGAGCACGATGCGCAGCGTGAGCGGCGCGTCCTCGGGAAGGCCGGAGAGCGATGCCGTCAGGGCGCCCGGCGCCGCGACGGAGTCCGCCGAGAGCGCGACGGTCGCGCCCTCGACGGGCTCGCCGTCCCCGTCGAGGACCTGCGCGGAGACGGCCGTCGCGAGGAACGCGCCGGCGGCGTCGCGGCCCGGGATCGCGGAGAAGGAGACCGTCGCGGACCCGATCGCCAGCTCCGCGACGCGGACGTCGGAGGCCTGCGGCGCGTCCGTGTCCGCCCAGCCCACGAGGCGCGCCCAGAGCGTCGTGTCGCCGGTCGCCGTGTCGGGCGTCGTGTAGAAGTAGTCCGTGGCGGGGTGCGGGAGGTTGTTCGTCGAGAGCTCCACGGCGTCCGCGTAGACGCCGCCCGGCCAGCGGACGAGCGGCACGTCGAGCGTCTCGCCCGCGAGCGCGGCGGGGCAGTTCGTCGGGACGCGCAGGACGATCCGGTAGCCCGACGTGCCGCTCTGCCCGAACCGGTAGGCGTTCGACGAGTTCGAGCGGATCGGCGCCTCGGCCCAGCCGCCCTCGGGCACCTCGAAGTCGACGTACTGCGAGCTGGCGGCGCTGTCGGCCGACTGGGCGATGAAGCGCCTGCCGGCCTGCAGGACCGGGTTCGCGCCGCGGATGACGACCGTCGCCCTGCCGTCCATGCCGCGGCCCCGCAGGCAGACGGCGCTGTTGTCGCCGGTGGAGTAGGACTGGAGGAACGTCGCGTCGTCGACGACCAGCTGCGTGCCGGCGCCGTTCAGGTGGAACTGCCCGAGGACCGTCACCACCGCGCCGTTCGTGACGCAGAAGCGCGACCTCGTCTGCGCGTTCGCGCTCCAGGAGGAGTTGTTGCCCCCGTTGCCGATCCGGGCGCGGACGCCGTCGGCGAACTCGAGCGTCGTGTCGGCGCCGGAGGGAAGGCACGCCCAGCTGCCGACGAGGTCCACGTAGAGCCCCTCGCCCGCGAAGCGCAGGGTCGAGTTCGCCGCCTGGGAGTAGCCGTAGTTGCGCGGGGAGGACGCATAGTCCTCGCTCTGCATGCGCAGCGTCGCGTCGGTCGCGCCGTCCGCGGCGCGGATCGTGACGTCCGCGCCGGACTGGACCGTGAGCCGCGAGAAGCGGTTGGTGGTCGCGGCGTCGGGGACGGAGACGACGTTCGTCCCGGCGGGGAACACGGCGTAGGATCCGCGGCGCGGATAGCCCGCGACGTCGGCCCAGACGCCGTCCGGCGTCCAGCGCTCCGGATCGTTCCAGAGGCCTTCGCCGCCCGCCCACGTGTACGCCGTGGCGTCGACGACCGTGACGACGCGCGCCCAGCCCTGCGAGTCGCGCGGGGTGGACGTCGGGCCCCAGCTCAGGGTCTCCGTCGCGTTGGAGACGGACCAGTTCCACGTGACGTCCCAGTCCCAGTCCAGGAGGACCGGGAGCGTGTAGCGGCCGGCCGCGGAGAGGACGAGTTCCTCGCCCTCGTGCGGGACGGTCGTCCGCGCGCCGGGGGCGCCGTAGTAGGTCTGGTTGCGCAGGAGCCGGACCGTGGTCTCGCCCGCGCCCAGCTCGGAAAGGGTGCCGCCGAAGAGGATCGTGCGCTGCCGGTTCTCGAACGGGTTGGCGGCCTGCCAGAGCGATTCGCTGTTGCCGTCCCTGTACTCGTAGACGCGCGAGGCGCCGGGCGTCACGAACGAGAGGACCTCCGAGCGCGCCGTGGCGCCGCTCGCGTCCGCGACGACGACCTGGAACCAGTGCTGCGCGCCGGGGACGAGGTCCGAGAGGGAGAGCGAGAAGCCGCCGGCCGCGGGCACGGCCGCCGTCGCGGCGGCGGCGAGCGACGAGGCGTCCGTGCCGACGAGCAGCGTCGCCGCGTAGGGCGCCGCGCCGCCGGAGACGGTCGCGGCGAACGTCGCGCGGTCGCCGAGCGCGTAGCCCGACACGACGACGTCGAGGACCCGCGGCAGCGCCGTGTCGGTGAACGTCACGGGCTCCGTCCACGCGAGCATCCCCTCGGTCTCGAGGACGAGGCGCGCGACCTTCGCGGCGCTCCCCCACCCCGCCACCGTGGCGGCGAGGTCGGTGGCCTCGGCCGAGGCCGCAGCCTCGCCGAGATCGGTCGAGTGTTGCCAGTCGGCAATCGAGGCGATCCCGGCGTCCTCGGCGCCGTAGACGAGATACGCATGCGCGGCGTTTTCGCCCGACCCGACCTTGGCGGAGAGCGTCAGCGAGCCCCCTGCGACGCCCTGGGCGACAAGGCTCAGGGTCCTTGCCTCCGGCCGGGACGGCCGGAGCAGGGCCCCCGAGCCATCGTCGAGCAAGGGGGTCCATCCCGATTCCGGCATCGGCGACGTGGAGCCGTTCGCGTTGAACGCGACGCCGAACGAAGTCCACGAGGAGGCGCCGTTGCCGTCCGGTCCGAACGTGCTCGTCGTGTGGCCGACGCGGACCTCGATCTCGTGCCAGCCGGCCTCCTCCGTCTCGATCGAGCCGAAGGCGTCGGTGAGCGGGGACTTCACGACGGAGACGAGCGTCCGCCCGTCGACCGCGACGAAGACGCTGTCCGCGCAGCGCGAGCCGAAGACGTAGGTCCGGCCGCCCTCGAGGTAGATCCAGCCGCGGTAGGCGGCGATGGCGGGAGGCTGCGGCCAGACGTGGGAAAGGCCCGTGGCGGGGTCCTCGAAGACGTAGCCCTTCGTGTCCGCCGCGAGCGCGCCGGCGACGATGTTCGAGCCTGGCGCCTCGGCCCAGAGCGAGGCGTTCGTGAAGACGCCGGCGAACGCCGCCGACGTGGTGGCGCGCATGGTCTGCCAGAGGCCGGAGGAGCCGTCGCCGGCCGGACGCGCGCCCGCGGCGGGGAGCGCGACGGAGACGACCGCGCCGGTCACGGCGCCGCCCGCGTTCGACGCGACGGGCGCGA
>JAFPUX010000282.1 GCA_017413145.1 Kiritimatiellia bacterium
GCGCCAGCCGTCGCCGTCGCGCCCGTAGCGCAGCGGCGCGCCGTCCGGCGCGAACGGGTCCGCGAAGTCCGCCGGCACGAGCAGCGGCTTCTCCCCCGACGCGAGCTCGTCCAGCGTCGCCGGATACGCGCCGCCGTGCGCGTCCTTCCAGAGCCGCAGCGCGATCGCGATGCGCGCCGCGCGCAGCTCCAGCCGCAGCGTCGGATCGACCGCCGCCGCGACGATCGCGTGGCGGAGATACGCGGCCGCGATCGCCGAGCCGACCGGGTCGCGCGTCCAGGGCGTCCGCTTCTTCAGGCGGCACCAGTCCGGCAGCCCCGCGACGAGCCCGTCGGGCGTGTAGGGGTTCTCCGCGTTGGCGATCAGGCGGGAGAACAGCGCGTCGAGGTGCGCGCGCGTCGCCTCCTCCGTTCCGCCGAGCCGGCGCACGACCCAGCCGCCGAACCCGTGCAGCCCCCGCGGCGTTTCGCCGCCGGCGGCCGCGGCGAGGTTCTCCCCGCCCTCCCCCGTGTAGATCGCGTGCACCGCGGCGAGGATGGAAACGCGGTCCTCGCGCAGGGCCTCCGCGCAATCGACGATGTAGGATTCCGCCTGGCGGAGCTGCTCGATGGCATCTCGCGCCGCCGTTTCCAGCGGTGGCACCGGCCAATCGGCGCAGGCCATGAGCGTCTCCCGGCAGAGCAGCGAGACGCACTCCAGCGCGGCCGTCCGGCCGAGGAGACCCGCGCCGTGGAACAGCGGGCCGGCGACGAGGTTGCGAGCCGCGACCGAGCGCTTCCGGAGTGCGGAAGCCGAATCATCCGATTGGGCGTCGTAGCAAAACAGGACGACCGCCTCGGGAAACCAATTGACAATCGCGGCGTAGCGCGCGGCGCCGTCCGGGTTCGGGGCGAAGCCGATGCTGGGGGCGTACCGCGTGTTGTCGAGGAAGTCGAACAGTTTCCCCCATGGCCAGTCGGATTCGTCCCATAAAACACAGATGCCTTCCTCGCCGCAATTCCACCGCTTGTCTATGGCGCGTCGATCGTCCGGGGACAGCGCGTCGAGCCCGCCGGCCTGGAAGACGCGGTAGGCGTGGATCGGGGCGTTCGTCGCGGGGGGAAGCGCGGCGAGGATCGCGTCCGCCTTCGCCGGGTCGATCAGCTGGATGCGGCCGCCGGTCTCCGCCGGCTCCAGCCGCACTCCGGGCGCGGGGGCGGGCCACGCGGTGCGGTCGGTCGAGCGCAGGCCGAAGAAGCGGGCGACGAACAGGACCGCGAGCGCGGCGAGCGCGATGCGGAGGATGCGCTTCCGGCGCGAGGGCCGGGCGGCGCGGTCGTGCTGCGGGCTGCGGCGGCGTCCGAACATCAGGCGAGGTGCTTCGCGATTTCGGCGACCACGCCGTCGACCGGCAGGTGCGTCGTGTCGATGCGGATCGCGCCCTCGGGGACCTTGAGCGGGGCGGTCTTGCGCGACGAGTCGATCTTGTCGCGCGCAAGGAGCGAGGCCTTGACCTGCGCCTCGGTCTGGACGAAGCCCTTGGACGCGTCCTCCTTCTGGCGGCGGCGCGCGCGCTCGTCGGGATCGCAGTCCAGGTAGAAGCGGTAGGGCGAATCGGGGTAGACGACCGACCCGATGTCGCGGCCCTCGACGACGATGTCGCCGAGGCGCGGCATCTCGCGCAGCCAGCCGGTCACGATCGCGCGCACTTCGGGCACGGCGGAGACGGGGCTCACGTGAGCGTTGATCTCGGGCGTGCGGATCGTGTCGCCGGGCTCCTCGCCGCCGACCTCGTAGGCGACGCGGCTGCCCTTCACGACGAAGTCGACCTTCACGCCCTTGCAGAACGCGGCGACGGCGGCCGCGTCGGCCGTGTCGACGCCCGCGCGCAGGCATTCGCGCGTCATGATGCGGTAGAGCGCGCCGGAGTCGACGAAGAGGAGTCCGAGCTTGTCGGACACGGCGTGCGCGGTGGTGGACTTGCCGGACCCGGCGGGTCCGTCGATGCAGACGACTTTGTTCATGGTTCGAAGATTCGCGGGTTCCAGGTTCGCAGGTTCGGGGAACGGGTCTTCAGTCTAGCAGATGTCGCCCGCCGGGACAAGCGCCGCCGCGCGCGGCCGCGGAAGGACTCTCCGCGCCCTCCGCGGACTCCGCGTGGGGTTCTTCCTGCGCGGAACCCGGCGTGGCGAGGAGGCGCGCGGCGCGGGACTGGTCGTTGCCGAGCGCGTCGAGGACGCGGCGGACATGGCGGAGGGCGGGCGCGGTGTTGCGGACGGTCAGGAAGTTCGCGTGGGCGCGGACCATCTGGTGGACGAAGGAGCCGTCGGGCCAGTCGATGCCGCACGCGGCGAAGAGCCGCTTCCAGTCGGCGTCTTCGAGGGGGGCGTCCGGCTCGACCGGGAAGAGGGGGAACAGGTCGTCCCGGAGTTCGTCCGCGTCCTCCCCCGGCGGGGACTCCGCGCGGACCTCGGCGGCGAGCAGCCGCGCGAGGGCGGCGAAGTCGGCGGGCGCGGCGGGGGTGCGGTCCAGCGAATACGCCGGTTCTCCGCCGACCTCGCGGACGGTGAGGAGGAGCAGCCGCACGAGCCCGGCGTCGCCGCCGGGAAGGAAGATCGCGACCGTCGAGCCGGAGTAGAGCCCGAGGTCCACGGGCGGGGGCGCCACGAGCGGGGCGGAGGGGTCGAGTTCGACGGCGAGGGACGGCTCGATCGCGATCCCTTTCCGTCCGCCGGGCTTGCACACGGAGGCGTCGAGGGCGATGCCCGGCGCGGCGAACCGCACGAGGTCGCCGTCACGGACGGTCGTCCAGGCGTCGGCGCAGGATTCGACGAGGTTGTTTCCGGCGAGGCTGCCGAGGACGAGTTCGAGTTCCGGCGGCGAGAAAGTCGAATCATCGGCGCGTTCCGCTTCGCCGTGCCGGACGACGACCATCCGCTTCCGGATGTCTTCGGCGGACGGGGGGGGCCAACAGCCGTTCCGCACGTTCCCGTCCGGGTTGTCCCACAGCCGGGCGTACTGTTCGGACCAGGCGACCAGCCATTCGAGGCCGAGTTCCTCGAGCGTCGCCGCCGACAGCTCCAGGAAGCGCGCCTCGAGCTCGAACGAAAGGCGTTCGTCGGGACCGTCGGGCGGCGGCGCCGGGACGGTTTCGACGCGCAGCGCGGGCGTCTCCGGCGGCGCCTTGCGCGCGAGGGCGATGCGGCGGAGGACGTCCTCCGCGAGATTCTCGAACGCCCGCGACGCGCGGTCGACGCCGTCCTCGCCGCGGACGAGCGGCTCGGCCCTGCGCCACAGCCGCACGCCGGACTGCCCGGCCGCGGAGACGC
>JAFPUX010000283.1 GCA_017413145.1 Kiritimatiellia bacterium
GTCCGCGCCCGCCGCGCGCTCCCGGCCCCAAGCGGAGGCCGCGCTGCCGCGAGGGCCGAGTCGCAGCCGTCCGACGGCCCGACTCCGATCGCGTAGCGGAGCGGAGCCCGGCCGAGCGGGATTGCGAAGCAAGACCGCGAGGGGCGAAACCGTTCCCGAATGTGGGGAGGAAGCGAGCGCGCGACGCGTGCGGGATGGGATCGCGATGACGACGAGGCCGACGCGGGGGTCGACCCGCGAGGCCGAGGAGGCGCGCGAGACCGCCCGCACGCGCCGCGCGGGAGCGACCCCACATTCGGGAACAGCTTCTCGGGAGCCGGCGCCGCCGTCCGCCGCAAGAGCGCCACCCCCGATCCCCGACCGGTTCCCGCGCGGCTGGCATTTCGCGGGCGGATGTGGTAGGATGGGCCGCATGAAACGCATTTCCGCCCTGTCCGCCCTCGCCGCGGCCGCCGCGCTCGCCGCCGGCTGCGCGTCGACGCCGCCCGAACTCGACCCGTCCCTCGAATCCTTCACGCCGATCGCCGCCGGCGCCCGCAACGTGCTGGCCGAGGAGGTCCGCGAACCGGAAACGGTCGTGGCCGCCCTCGTCGACGTGGACATGCGTTCGAACCGGCGCCTCACGCTGCTGCGCTACACGCCGGTCCGGTTCGCCGTCTCCGCGACCGGCGACCTCGCGCTGCACGCGCTCGCGCCGGAAGAGACGTTCACGGCGATGGCCGGGCTGCGCGACGCGATCCGCAAGCGCCACGCGAAGGGAACGGTCGGCATCGTCGTGTACTACAACGGCTTCGCCGCCGGAACGCCCGGCCGCACGCTGTCCGACGCGGAGTCCGCCGCGCTGGCCGAGGTCCTGACGGGCCACCTGCAGCCGATGCTCGAGGAGTCGGCGATCCCCTTCGCGTGGATCGTCCCGAACTCCGCGCGCCTGTTCCCGATCCTGAAATGAGCGCCGCGCGCGAGACGTACGAAGTCCGCCGCGCGCCGGACGGCGGTCCGTCGATGGAGCCCGACCCGCGGCGCCTGCCGCCGGGCTGGGAGGCCGCGGCCGAAGGGCGCGTGGAGCGCTGCGCCGCGGCGCATTCGCTCTTCTTCCCCGACATGCGCTTCCGCGTGCTGTGGGACGAGGCGTGCCTCTACGTGCGCATGGTCCTGCGCGACCGCTGGGTGCGGTCGGTCGTCACGGCCCCGCAGGGTCCCGTCTGCACGGACAGCTGCTGCGAGTTCTTCGTGCACCCCGCCGGCTCGGCCGGCTACTTCAACTTCGAGACGAACGCCGGCGGGTGCCTGCTCCTCGCGCACGTGACCGACCCGCGGCGCCTGCCCGGCGGCGGGCTCGCGGCGGCGGAGCCCGTGTCCGCGGCCTGGCTGGACCGGCTCGAAATCCACCACAGCCTGCCGCGCGTCGTCGACCCCGAGATCGCGGCGCCGACCGACTGGTGCATCTGCTACGCGATCCCGCTCGAGATGCTCGAGGAGTACGCGGGCGCGCCGTGCCGGCCGGAGCCGGGCGCGGTCTGGCGCGGAAACTTCCAGTGCTGCGGGGACGCGACGAGCCACCCGCGTTTCTGCTACTGGGCCGATTTCGGGCCGGGAGAGCCGAACTTCCACCAGCCGGACAAGTTCGGCGACCTCGTCTTCACGGCGTGAAGAGCAGCAGCACCGCCGAAAGCGAGAGCGCGGAGTAGACGGTCGTGAGCGCGACGGCGGAGCCTGCGAGCCGCGCGTCGCCGCCCATCGCCTCGGCCATCACGTAGGACGCCACCGCGCTCGGGCACGCCAGGTACGTGACCACGATGAACCGGTGCAGCGGCGGCAGCCCCAGCGCCGCGCAGACGCCGACCCCGAGCAGCGGGCAGACGGCGAGCTTGAGCAGCGCCGCCTTGTGCGCGTCGGCGATCGACGCGCGGAGGCGGTCGCGCGTGAGCGTCGCGCCGAGCGCGACCAGCGAGCCCGGAGTGGCCATCGTCCCGAACAGGCGGATCGTCTTGAGGAACGGGTTCCCCGAAGCGTTCCATTCCGCCGGCGAAACGCCGAGCCGCAACCGGAGCCCCAGCAGCGCGAGGCCGCCGAGGCACGCGAGGATGAGCGGGTTGCGCAGGATGCCGAGCAGCACGCGCAGGAGGCGGCGCAGCGGCGGCGCGGTCTCGTCCGGCCGCGTGAGCACGACGACAGCCATCGCGTTGTAGAGCAGCAGGCACGGCGCGAGCGTGAGCATCGCCAGCGCCATGCCCTCGGACGCGAAGTCCTTCCCCGCGAACGCGAGCGCCATCACGGGCAGCCCGACGTAGGCGTTGTTGCTGCGGAAGACGCTCTGGCAGAAAGACGGACGCGAGGCGCGCGCGACGCCCATCGGAACGGCGGCCGCCCACGCGACGACGGCGATCCCGACGGTCGAAAGCGCGAGCGCGAGCGACGCGCTGCCCGAGCCGGCGGTCGGGTCGGAGCGCGAGATCGAATCGACGAGGAAACACGGCAGCGCGCCGTAGAAGACGAGCTTGTTCAGGCCCGCGGCGAACGCCTCCGAAAGGAAGCCGGAATGGCGCAGCCACGCGCCGAGCGCGAGCATCGCGAAAACCGGGAAGAGGATGGCGAGGACGGAGACCATGGCGGCTAGCGGCCCGCGGCGTAGGCGGCGGCTTCGAGTTCGCGCAGGCGCGCCGCGTCGGCGCCGGGGGCGTCCACGACCGCGACGGGCGGCGCGTCCGGCCCGTCGCGGAAGCGCGCGAC
>JAFPUX010000284.1 GCA_017413145.1 Kiritimatiellia bacterium
CGCCCTCGTGCCGCGCACGCTCGAAGCGCGCGCCGTCCGCGGCCTCTTCGTCGCGGGCGAAGCCGCCGAACCCGTCGGCCGCTGCGGCGGGTTCAACCTCGCCTGGGCCTGGGCGTCCGCCCGCCTCGCCGCGGCCGCTGTCGCCGGCGCGAAAAATCACGCTTGACTCGCCGCGGCCGCGCGTGCTAGTATCCGCCGCCGTCGCAACGCCAGTGTAGCTCAGTTGGTAGAGCAGCGCATTCGTAATGCGCGGGTCGGAGGTTCGAGTCCCCTCGCTGGCTCCAGTTTTCGAGGTCCGCAGGACGCCATTCGGCGCTTGCGGACTTCGTCCGTTTCTGGTAGCCTTTGCCGCCGTTCCGAACCCCGCGGGCCCGCCGCCCGCACAACACGCGACCGCCATGAAGTTCAACAAATTCGGCAAAGCCTACCACCTCGTCCTCGAAACCCCCGCCGACCTGCGCGACGCGCTCGCGGTCGACGATTCGTTCTGGGCCGTCACCTCCGCGCCCACGACCGCGTTCGACGAGGATCCCGCGTTCCTCAAGTACCTCGACTCGGACGGCAACGGCCGCATCCGCTCGGACGAAGTCCGCGCCGCGCTGCGCTGGCTCCTCGCGCGCCTCGCGGACGACGCGAAGGTCGGCGCGCCGTCGGACGACGTCCCCGTCGCGTCCGTCGCCTCCGCCGACGACGCCGGCAAGGCGATCCACACGACCATCGCCTACGTGAACGAACAGGCCGGCCGCACCGACGGCGTCGTCCGCCTCGCCGACGTCCGCGCCGCGATGTCGTCCCTCCAGGGCAAGCCGCTCAACGGCGACGGCGTGCTCGTCCCGGACGCCGCCGACACGCCCGAGCTCAAGGCGTGGATCGAGGCCGCCGTCAAGGCCACCGGCGGCACGGCGGACATCTCCGGCAAGCAGGGCGTCTCGTCCGACCAGATCGCCGCGTTCAAGGACGCCGTGCACGACTTCCTCGCGTGGAAGGCGCAGGGCGGCGCGGACAACAAGGAGACGATGCCGCTCGGCGCCGACACGCCGGACGTCCACGCGCTCTACGCCCGCCACGCCGAGGCGATCGACCGCTTCTTCTTCCTCGCCGACTTCGAGCGCTTCGACCCGGAGCGCGCCGCGAAGTTCCTCGCCGCGAAGCCCGACACCGACACGGCGGCCGCCGCGCTCGACTCCGCTCCCCTCGCCCGCCCCGCGCCCGACGGCTCGCTCCCGCTCGACGGCGCGCTCGTGAACCCCTCGCACCGCGCGGACGTCGCGGCGCTGCGCAACGGGCTCTTCGGCCGCGTGCTCGGGACGAAGGACCCCGCCGCGGCGACCGAGGCCGACTGGAAGAAGGTCAAGGCCGCGCTCGCCCCCTACGGCGCGTACCTCGCGGCCAAGAAGGGCGCCATCGCCGAGGCGCTGCCCGCCGACATGCTGCCCGTGTGGGACAAGGGCGACTTCGCCGAACGCGCCGCGAAGCTGCAGGAGGAGGACAAGGTCGTCGCGCAACGCGTCGCCGCGTTCGCGGACCTGGAAAAGCTGCTGCTCTACCACCGCCGCCTGCCGCGCTTCGTGAACAACTACGTCGCGCTCACGCAGCTCTACGACCCGAAGCAGGTCGCGCTCTTCGAGAAGGGCCGCCTGCTCATCGACGGGCGCTGGTTCAACCTCGCGATCCAGATCCCCGACCCGGCCGCGCACGCCGCGGTCGCGAAGAACGGCGGCCTCTACACGATGTACCTCAAGATCGAGCCGCACGACGCGGCCGGCGCGCCGTTCACGGTCGTCGTCCCCGCCACCTCCGGCACGCGCGGCAACCTCGCCGTCGGCAAGCGCGGCGTGTTCTTCGACCTGCAGGACCACGAGTACGACGCCACGATCGTGTCGCTCGTCGAGAACCCGATCTCGCTCAAGGAGGCCATCCTCGCGCCGTTCCAGAACATCGCCAAGTCCGTCCTCGGCAAGATCGAGAACATGGGCGCCGCGGCGTCCTCCAAGATCGAGGCGGCCGGCACCGGCGCCGCAACGGACGCGCTGGACGGCAAGAAGCCCGAAGCCCCCGCGCCGGCGCCCGCCGCCGGCGGGCCCGCTGGCGGCATGTTCATGACGATCTCCATCGCGATCGCCGCCTTGGGCTCGGCGTTCGCGTTCCTCGCCAAGTCGGTGAGCGAAATGTCGTGGACCTCCCGCCTCGTCACGCTCGCCGTGCTGCTCGCCGTCGTGTTCGGGCCGATCGTCCTCGCGGGCGTCCTCAAGCTCATGCGCCAGGACCTGGGGCCCATCATCGAGGGCTGCGGCTGGGCCGTGAACAAGTCCATGCGCCTCACGCGCCGCCTGCGCCGCCAGTTCACGCTGCGCATGCCCTACCCGCGCGAAGCGGACGGCACGCCGTGCAAGCGCTTCCTCGCCGGGCTGCTCACGCTGCTCGTCGCCGCCGCGCTCGTGTTGTGCGTCGTGTTCGGCATCCGCGCCGCGCGCGCCAAGGCCGCGGGCGAGCCGGCGCCGACGGTCGAGGAGGTCGTGCAGGACGCGGCCTCCGACGCCGCGGGCGCCGTCGCCGAAACCGCGTCCGACGCGGTCGAATCCGCCGCGGACGCCGCCGCCACGGTCGCGGAGAAC
>JAFPUX010000285.1 GCA_017413145.1 Kiritimatiellia bacterium
AGCGGGACGGCGGCGAAGCCGTCGGCCCACTTGGCGAACCAGGCGCGGCCGCGGCGTCGGGCGCGGTCGGGGTCCTTGAACGTGTGCTCGATCGTTTCGCCGTCGCCGTTCCCGAGGGCGTCGCGGACGGGGACGGGGCCGGACGGCGGCTCCCAGGACGCGGCGCGGTCGCGGAGCGCGGCGAGGACGCGGTCGCGGAACGGGGCGGCCGCTTCGCCACGGAACGCGGCGTAGAAGAGCGCCAGGCAAAGCGCCCGCTGCGGCTGCGGTCCGAAGCTTCCCGCGGACAGGTCCCCGGCGTCGAGCAGCGTGGCCTCGCGCGCGATTGCCTCGAGACGCGCCTCGACCTTCGGGAGGGGGCCCTCGGCGGCGCGTTCGGCGAGCCAGGCCAGAAGCAGGCCGTCCCAGCCGTCGAGGACGTGCCACGGCGTGCGCCAGGGGTCGCGCCAAAGGTAGAACAGGAAGCGTTCTTCGGCGTCCGCGGCCGGGACGAGGGCGCGGAGGGCGGCGTCGCGGGCGTCGCCGGGATCGGCGTCGAAGAAGGCGTCGCGGACCGGCTTGGGGAGGAGGTCGCGCAGGATGCTTTCGGCGGCGTCGGCGCGCGTGAAGTTCGCGCTGCGGACGTAGGGCGGGTGGGCCCAGTCGCCGTCGACGAGCGTCCGGTCGCCCAGGAGCGGCAGGAGCAGGTCGAGCGCGCGCGGGCCGAGGAGGCGGATGCGCGAGATGGCGTTGGAGGGCCAGGGAAAGACGCCGGAGCAGGCCTCGGGCAGGAGCCACGGGACGTCGGCGAGACGGGTGGTGTCGTAGTTTTCGACGGCGGGGCCGAAGGCGTCGTTCCAGAGTTCGTCGGCCGAGGCGGCGTCGAGCGCGCGGACGAGGTCCTGCAGGTCCGCGGGAACGCCGGGGACGGGCGTATCGGCGGCGGCGATTCGGGACCGGACGCCGGCGAGCAGCTCGGCGCGGGGGTCGTTTCCGGAGACGGCGGGCTCGAGCGCCGCGAATCTCTCCGCGAGATTCTCCGCGATTTCGCGGGACAGGCCGGCGAAGCGGGCGTCGGCGGAGGAGCAGTTCGCGTAGGCGTCCGGAAAGCGCGCGAGGTTCTCCTCGAGCGCGGCGGCGAAGGCGGGCAGGTCGTTCGTGCGGGCGGGGGAGCGGAGCAGCGCGGCGTAGTGCGCGCGGCCGAGGGCGTTGGAGGCGGACGCCTCGCCTTCGGCGCCGCGTCCGGTCCCGTCGAGAAGGCCGAGGAAGGCGGCGGCCTCCGCGGTTTCGCCGTGGCGGTGGAGCTGGGCGGAGAAGAGGACGACGGAACCGAGCCATGTCGAGCCGGCGCGCAGGCGGCTCTCCGGCGCCTTCCCGACGGAGGGGAAGTCCTCGGGTCTCGCGGCGAGGGCGGCGCGCAGGCCCGCCGTCGCCCGGCCGAGCCGCGACGGGACGGCGTCCTCGTCCTCCCCGGACAGGACGTCCCCGAAGACCGTGAGGACGAGCGCGGGGGCGTCCGGGGCCGGACGCCAGCGCCAGGCGTTGCCGTCCACGGCGGCCGCGGAGCCGAAGAACGGGATGGGGAGGAGGTGGGCGTCCGGGAAGGTGGTCGCGGAGGCGGTCCAGGAACCGGAGCCGGTCCGCGGGAGGAAGACCCATTCGGCGTCGGGCGGGACGGCGGGTATGCCGAGCGCCTCGAGGCGTTCGCAGAGCGCGTCGAGCGCGGCGACGCGCTCGGGCGGCGGCGCCGGCGGGTCGAAGAAGCCGTCGGCGCGGAGCCGGCCGGGGCAGAGCCCGGCCCTCAGGCCGGCGCGGAGGGCGGCCGTGGAC
>JAFPUX010000286.1 GCA_017413145.1 Kiritimatiellia bacterium
GCGCCGGTCCGAGCTGGAGCGCGCGGGCGCCCTCCGGCGCGTCGGCGCCGACGCTCCGTGCGGCGACGTCGAGGCGTACCTTCGTCCCCGCGAACGCGTCCGCCGGGGGCAGCGGGACCGCGTCCGGGAGCACGGCCCGCCCGAGAGACGAACACCCCGCGAACGCGCGCGGGCCGATCGATTCGACCGTCTCCGGGATTTCGACGGTCCCGAGCGCCGGACAGTCCGCGAACGCCTCGCGCCCGATGCGGCGCAGGGGCGGGCGCAGCTCCGCCATGGAAAGCCGTTCGCACCCCGCGAACGCCCGCTCGCCGATCTCCGCGGCCGCCTCGGGGAAGGTCGCGACGCGGACGCCCGAGCTTTCGCAGAGCCGGGCCGGGATGGCGCGCAGGCTCTCCGGGAGCCGCACGGCCAACATGTGCGTCGCCCCCGCGAAAGCCGCCTCGCCGAGATCTTCGACCGACTGCGGCAGCGTGACGCCCGTCAGGTTGGTGCATCCCGCGAACGCGCGCGCCCCGACCGACCGCAGCGAACCCGGCAGCCCGATTCCGCGGATCGCGCCGCAGCCCTCGAACGCGCCCGGGGCGATCGCCGTCACCGGCGCGCCGCCGACCGCCGCCGGGACGTCCTCCTTGAAGCGGAGCGGCGCGGCCGGGCCGAGGAGCGTCGCTTCGCCGTCCGCGACGCGGTAGCGGAGCCTCCCCTCGACGACCTCCGTGCCGCGCGCCGGCGTCGCCGCGCACGACGCGAGCAGAACGCCCGCCGAGGCGGCGAGGAGTCCCCGCGCGAGGCGGGCGATGGAAGAAACGGAAGGGTGATTCGCGCTTTTCATGGTCGTGCGGAACGTTGTGCGGATTCGGGAAGGGCGGCGCTTCCCGCGGCGGGGAGCGCGAGGACGAATTCGGCGCCGCCGCCGGGGCGGGGGCGGCAGACGAGGTCGCCGCCCATGCCGCGCGCGAGGCCGCGGGCGAGGGAAAGGCCGATGCCGCTGCCGTTCGCGCGTCGCGCGAGGGAGTCGTCGGCGCGGAAGAAGCGCTCGAAGACCTTTTCCTCCAGCCCGGGCGGCACGCCCGGGCCGCGGTCGGCGACGACGACCTCGACGCCGTTCTCGGCGGCTCGCACCGAAACCTCCGGCGGCGCGCCGGGCGCGTATTTCGCGGCATTGTCGAAGAGGTTCGAGAGGATCCGACGGACGGCGTCGGGATCGGCGAGCGCGGCGAGGCCGCGTTCGCCGGGTTGCAGGTCGAAGCCGCCGACGGCGGCTTCGACCTGCATGTTTTCCAGCAACGCGACGAGGTCGACGCGCTGGAGGTCGAAGCGCCGGCGGCCGCGCTCGAGGCGGCCGAAATCGAGGAGGTTGGAGACGAGGCGGTCGAGGCGGTCGGATTCGGCGAGGATGGAGCGCACCGCCTTGTCGCGGCGGGGTCCGTCGGGGAGGCGGCCCTCGGCGAGCAGCTCGGCGCTGAGGCGGATGCCGGAGAGCGGCGTCTTGAGCTCGTGCGAGACGTTGTCGACGAAGTCCGTCTTGCGGAGGGCGTCGAGGCGTTCGCGCCGCGCGGCGCGCAGCAGCGCGAGGCCGCCGCCGGCGAGGCACAGCAGGAGGAGGGCGAAGAGGACGGCGTCCACCCAGAACGCCGGCGCGCCGGATTCGTCGGGGTCGGCGGAGCGGACGCGGACGCGCCACTGCGGGAATAGCGGCGCGAGCGACGCTTCGCCGGTCGCGGTTCCTTCGACCGGAATGGAGTCGGCCAGGAGGGACGGCAGCAGGACACCGCCGTCCGCGCCGAGCAGTTCGGCGCTGAACGCCGGTCCGGTCGTCCGCCCGGGCGGGAGAGGCGGGTCGAGGTGGCGCCTGCGGGCGAACCACGCCATCGTCTCCAGTTCGACGCCGGCGACGTCCCCGTCCGGCAGGCGGACCCACGCGAGCAGGTCCTGGCGGTCGCCGCTGCCCCACGGGCGGATGCCGCGGGCGGCGTCCGCCTCGCCGCCGGGCGAGGTCCACGGGACGGCGCCGGAGAAGAGCGGCTCGTAGCGGAAGAGGAACTTGCGCTCCTCCTCCGCGGCGCCGGTGCGGCGCGGCCAGACGCATCCTTCGTCCTTGCGCCAGAGGAAGGCGTTGCGGACGAGGGGATCCTCGCGGGCGAGCCGGCGCAGTTCGCGGAGCGGATCCGGATTGCCTTCGATCCCGCGGAGGCGGGAGTCGAGGATCTCGCGGACCTCGGCCGCGACGGCGTCCGCGCCCCAGCCGGCGACCTGCGCGAGCCGCTCCGCGCGCTCGCGGCGCAGGAGCTCGACGTGGCGCGCGATGAGCGCGGCGCCGAAGAGCGCGAGCAGCAGCGCGGGAAGAGCGACGGCGAGGAGGTAGGTGCGGAGGTAGCGGGACACGGGGCGTGGCGGGGTCAGGGGGACGGGGGAAGCGTGGCGCGGACGGCGTCCTTCACGCGGGCGAGGACGTCGCGCGCGGTTCCGATGCCGAAGCGGTCGGCGACGGCGAGCAGGTCCGCGTCGGTGATGCCGGCGTTCTTGCCGTTCACGGAGGTCGGGTGGAAGCCGCCGTGGGCGCTCCACGGGTCGGCGGACGGGAAACGCGAGCCGGTGAGGTCGTAGGCGGGGGCGAGGCGCCACGAATCCCCTTCCCGCAGGATGAAGGAGATGTTCTTGACGTGGTCGTCGCACTCGTCGGCGACGACGTTGAACGCCATCCGGCGGAACAGCTCCTCCCGGTCCTCCCACGGGAGGCCGAGTTCCTCCGCGGCGAGGAAGTGCTGCGAGTAATCGCTGGCCGCGCCCGGAGGGATGTGGGCGAGGGCGGCGAAGGTGAGCAGGTGGTGGCGCCGGGCGCCGTCGCGGTCGAAGCGGCGCGTCATGAAGTGGCGCAGCCCCCCGGACTCGACGAGGCGCGACTCGGACGTCGCGATGCCCGCGGCGGCGGCGGCGCGGTTCATCGCCAGCTCGGCCTCGCCGCGCCACGGATACTCCTTCGGCGTGAACTTCACGATCCAGGGCTCGAATCCTTCGGGCAGCGGGCCGTCGCCGAAGACGAAGCGCCCGTCGGCGCGGTTCCAGCCGACGACGGCCTTCGCCTGCGCGCCGCCCGCGGAGGAGCCGAGACGGAGGATGGCGCGCAGCGCGTCGTCGCCGGGCAGGGACGAGAGTTCTCCGTTCGCGGCGCGGCGGGCGGATTCGACCAGCGCCCGCATCTCGAGCGCGGACGGCGTCGCGCGCGGCCCGCGGTCGGGCTCGTAGCAGAGTGCGCCCATTCCGCGGCGCCCGACGTAGGCGAGACGGTCGAGCGGCGAGATCTCGTTGCGGGAGAGGCCTCGTTCGGAGAGCCAGAGGTCCACGAGCCGCGTGCCGAACGAGTCGGGGAGCGAGTCCGCGAAGACGGGCGGCAGATACGAGAAGGCGCCGCGCGGAAGGTCCGGGAAGGCGTAGGGTTCGCGACGCAGGGGCATCATGAGCGGGGAGATCTCGATGCCCGACGCGACGAACGCCGGATCGTAGCGGAAGGCGAAGACGCGGGAGCGCGGCGCCGGGACGATCATCCCGACGCGCCGCCCCCAGAGCGACACGTAAACGCGCGACACGTGGGCGAAGCTAGCCACGGCGCGTCCTCCTGCCTCCCTCGGGCGAGGCGCGGCGGCGCGGCGGCGCGCCCGGCGCGCGGTCGAAGAGCGCGTCGGAGACTTCCGGCGGCGCGAAGTTCGCGATCCAGTCGACGCGTCGCAGCGTTTTGCACAGCGCGACGAGCGACGCCGTCGAGGCGTTCTTGCCGCCTTCCAGGTTCCGCACCGCCTTGAGCGAAATGCCGCTCCGCGCCGCCGCCGTCGTCTGCGACAGGTTTTCCGCGAGACGCGCCGCCCGGAGTCCCTCCCCGATCGACGTCAGCATTTCGGCTATTGTCTGATAGATCATCTTTGTTCCTTGTAAGGTCAGTTGATGGTGGAAAGTCTATTCAACATGCCTCATAAGGTCAAGAAGAAATTGATCAATCGACTCCCCGCGGACGGCGGATCGCCGCCCGAGCGGAGGCCCGATGCGTTCTAGAACCGAACGAGGGTGGTGTAGCGGTACGTGAGCTCCTTCGTTTCGCCGGGGGCGAGCTCGAAGGTCCAGCGGATCGTCTGCCGCGGGTTGACGGCGCCGCGGGCCTCGCGCGAGCCGTCGTTGCGGACGGACTCGGGCGCGTCGGACGCCTCCTGGAACTCGCCGTCGATCGTCGGATGGACGCGCAGGGTCGCGGCCTCGGCGCGGTGGTTCGTCGCGGAGAGCTTCGCCTCGATCGTGATGCGGCGGTAGCGGTGGTCGAAGAGGTTCACGGTCGGGTAGTCCTCGAGCCGCCCGGGGATCGTCTCCTCGAACGCCCCCGCGACGGTGAGCGCCTTGGTGACGCGCAGCGTGGCCTCCTGCCCGGGGTTGGTCCAGCGGACGGTGGTCTGGCCGAGGAGACGTCCGTCGGCGAAGACCGCGATCGGCCCGGTCGTGAGCGGCGCGTCGAGCGGGTTGCGGAAGCGGACGGCGTCCCACGGGACGCGCTGCTCCTCGTCGCCGTCGTTCTGGCGGCAGCCCCACTCGTCGTAGCGGAAGCCGGGCTCCCAGTCGACGAACCGCGAGGCGGGCGTCTCGCCCGCGCCGAGCGGGAGGCGCAGCGTCGCGCCGGCGGCGAGCGTGACCCGCCCCGCGGCGCGGTAGTGGATGTCGGTCGCGGCGCCCTCGCCGGGAATCTGCGGGAGCCCCTCGACGGCGGGCGCGCCGGCGAAGTCGGACGGATCGATGCTGTTCAGCGCCCACACCGCCTGCGACTTCCATCCGCGGTGGGAGCCGCGGCCGCCGCCGTACTGCGGCTTCGGGCGCGCCAGCGAGTCGAGGAAGCGCGCGACGGAGTTGCCCGATGCGAGCAGGCCGGGAATCTCGGCGGCCTCGACGTTGGGGAAGCCCGAGACGAGGAAGACCTCCGCGCCATCGAGGTCCTCCATCTCGTTGCGGATCTCGGCGGCCATCTCGAGACGCGCCGTGCCGTCCTTGCCGAGCGCGAGGCGGTAAGAGGGCGCCCAGGTCGCGCCGCGCGCGAGATACTGCATCTCGAAGGGTGCGGTCGCGCCGGAAATCTCCAGCACGGGAATCTCCGCCGAGTCGCCGCCCTCGGCGGAGACGGCGGCGAGGGCGGCCTCGGGGAGGCGCACGACGGAGCCGTTCGCGAGGCGCAGCGCGAAGTCGCCGTCGCGCCCGGCGGGCGTGGTGCGCGACACCGTCTCGTCGCGCGACCAGCCGTACCACGCGAACGACTCGGTGCGCGCCTCCGGGCGCTCGGCCTTCTTCGGCGGCAGGA
>JAFPUX010000287.1 GCA_017413145.1 Kiritimatiellia bacterium
GCAGACGCCGCACGCGCGCCGCGTCGCCGTCCGGCCGGCGCCGCCGGCGCGGATCGACAACGGAACCGGCGGCGCTTCGCCGCTGCCCGAACCGGTCGAGGCCGCGGACGGGGTCCTGGTCTTCGATCTCGACGCGCTGGCCGCGTCCAACGGCATCGGCAAGGCCTTCTTCGACGCGGACGCGATCGCCGCGGAGTTTCCGGACGGAACGCTCGTCGCGCGCCGCGTGCCGGCGCCCGACGATCCCGATCCGGAGTCCGTCCCGTTCCCGGAACACGCCCGCGCCGAGCTCTATGCGGGGATGCTGGACGGCCGCCCCGACCTGCGCTATCTCGAAATCGAGTTCACCGCCACGGGAACGCGCCCCCTCCGCGTGGAGTACGCGTTCTTCCCGGGCGTTCCGTGCGACGCGGCGCTCGCGCGCCCGTAGCCGACCGCGGCCTAGCGCGCCTCTTCGAGGATGTCGGTCGTGATCAGGTCGACGCCCATGTCGAGGAGCCGGGCGGCGTCGGCGAGCCTGTCGACGATCCACGCGTTCACGCGGAGACCGGCCGCGTGGAACGCCGCCACCAGCTCCGGCGAAACCCTCGGATGGTGGTAGTCGGCGCCGATGCGGTGCCGGACGTGCTCCGCGAGGGGCCGCTCCCCGCCGCCGCCGCCGACCAGGTGCATCACCTCGTTGTCCGGACAGGCCTTCCGCGCGCGGAGGCAGTCGCCCCAGTCGAAGGCGATGAAAACGGCGCGGTCCAGCAGACCGGCCTTGCGCACGAGCGCGGCGATCCGCCGGACGGTCTTCAGGTCGAACGGGCCGTCCTTGAGTTCGACCACCGGGACGCGGTCGTACTTGCGGCAGATCGCGAGGTAGTCTTCGAACAGGGGAACGCGCAGGTCGGAGCGCCGCGTCGCGCCGTCCGGATCGAGCAGCGGAACGGCCTGCGACTCGGCGGCCGCGTGCGTCCGGACGTCGAAATCGGCGCCGCCCGAGACGCGGCGCAGGCTCCGGTCGTGAGAGCAGACGAAGCGCCCGTCGGGGGTCGGGTGGACGTCCGTCTCGATCCCCCAGTAGCCGCGCAGGCCGGCGGCGAGGAAGGCGGCGCAGGTGTTCTCGGTTTCGAGACCGGAAAGGCCCCGGTGGGCGACGAGCCGGCACGCGCCCGTCGAAAGCTTGATCGTTTCGCGTTGCATGCCCCTTGACGATACCGCAATCCTCCGCGGCGCGCAAGCCCCGCGCGCCGGGATTGCGCGGGCGCGGGAGGGTATGCTAGAATTTCCAGCAATCAACCGAGTTCCCCAAGGACCCCGCCACATGAAATTCGGACACTTCGACGACAAGGCGCGCGAATACGTCATCGAGACGCCGCACGTGCCCTACCCCTGGATCAACTACCTCGGCAACGAGGAATTCTTCGCCCTCGTCTCCAACACCGCCGGCGGCTACGCGTTCTACAAGGACGCCCGCCTGCGCCGCCTCACGCGCTACCGCTACAACGATGTCCCGCTGGACGCCAACGGCCGCCACTTCTACATCAAGGACGGCGACACGGTCTGGAACCCCGGCTTCAAGCCAACGCGCACGCCACTCGACTTCTACGAGTGCCGCCACGGCTTCGGCTACACGAAGATCGCGGGCGCGAAGAAGGGCGTCCGCGCCGACCTGCTCCTCTTCGTCCCGAACGGCGCCAACGCGGAGGTGCAGCTGCTCACGCTCAAGAACGAGTCGAAGAAGCGAAAGAAGCTCGTCCTCACGTCGTTCGTCGAGTGGTGCCTCTGGAACGCGCAGGACGACTGCAC
>JAFPUX010000288.1 GCA_017413145.1 Kiritimatiellia bacterium
CGCCGCCGCCGCCAAGGCGCCGTAGGCTCCCGCGCGCGCCCGCGCGAGTTTGACGGCGCGGCGGGCTTGGCGTAGAATCCGCGCCCTCCACTTCCCCGACGCCCGAGAGCGGGAGCCGGGAACCTGCGAACGTTCGAACCTTCGAACCTGCGAACCATGAAGATCACCGCCGACCAGCTCCGCAACCTCTACCTCGACTTCTTCAAGTCCAAGGGCCACGCCGTCATCTCCGGCGCGTCGCTCATCCCCGAGAACGACCCCACCGTCCTCTTCACGACGGCCGGCATGCACCCGCTCGTGCCCTACCTCATGGGCAAGATGCCGCACCCCGCCGGGACGCGCCTCACGGACGTGCAGAAGTGCGTCCGCACGGGCGACATCGACGAGGTCGGCGACAGCGCGCACCTCACGTTCTTCGAGATGCTCGGCAACTGGTCCCTGAACGACTACTTCAAGAAGGAGGCGATCTCCTGGAGCTTCGAGTTCCTCACGACGAAGCTCGGGTTCTCGCCCGACCGGCTCTCCGTCACCGTCTTCGCCGGCGAGCCGGGCATCCCGGCCGACGAGGAAGCCGTCGCGATCTGGAAGTCGCTCGGCATCCCCGACGAGCGCATCTACCGCCTCCCGCGCGAGGACAACTGGTGGGGCCCCGCGGGCGAGACCGGCCCCTGCGGCCCGGACACGGAGATGTTCATCGACACGGGCAAGGAAAAGTGCGGGCCCGACTGCCGTCCGGGCTGCCACTGCGGCAAGTACATCGAAATCTGGAACGACGTCTTCATGCAGTTCAACAAGAACGCGGAGGGCGTGTTCGAGCCGCTCGGGCGCCACAACGTCGACACCGGCATGGGCGTCGAGCGCACGATCTGCATGATGAACGGCCTGGACACGGTCTACGACACCGACGTCTTCGCGCCGATCATGGCCAAGATCAAGGAGCTCTCCGGCAAGGCCTCCTTCGACACGCCGGAGGACGTCCGCTCCTCGCGCGTCGTCGCCGACCACATGCGCACCGCGACGTTCATCCTCGGCGACCAGAAGGGCGGCGTCACGCCCGGCAACGTCGGCGCGAACTACGTCCTGCGCCGCCTCATCCGCAGCGCCGTGCGCCACGCGCGCCGCCTCGGCATCGCCCCCGGCTTCACCGAGAAGATGGCCGCGACGATCATCGACGAATACAAGCATGTCTACCCCGAGCTAGAGCAGAACCGCGAGCGCGTGTTTCAGGAGCTGCTGGCGGAGGAGACGCGCTTCGGCAAGACGCTCGACGAAGGCAAGCGCGAGTTCGACAAGACCGTCGCCGGCATCCGCCGCAAGAACGAGTTCATGGGCGCCAAGGACCCGGCCTACGTCCCCGAGACCCAGATCTCCGGCAAGCAGGCCTTCCGCCTCTACGACACCTACGGCTACCCGCTGGAGATGACGCAGGAGCTGGCGCGCGAGATCGGCTTCACGGTCGACGTGGCGGGGTACCAGGAGTGCTTCAAGGCGCACCAGGAGCTCTCCCGCGCGAACGTCGGCTCCGCCAAGTCGGGACTTGCCGAGCACAGCGAGGAGACGACCGCGCTGCACACCGCCACGCACCTGCTGCACAAGGCGCTCAAGATCGTCCTCGGCGAGCACTGCAACCAGAAGGGCTCCAACATCACCGCCGAGCGCCTGCGCCTCGACTTCACGCACGGCGAGAAGATGACGCCCGAGCAGATCCAGAAGGTCGAGGACCTCGTGAACGAGCAGATCAAGGCGGACCTCCCGGTCTAC
>JAFPUX010000039.1 GCA_017413145.1 Kiritimatiellia bacterium
CGCGGACCGCGAACTTCTCGTGAACGGCAAGGCGACCGAGATCCGCGGCGTGAACCGCCACGAGTTCCACCAGGAGCACTGCAAGTTCGTCCCGGCGGAGACGGACCTGCTGGACGTGAAGCTCCTCAAGCGTTTCAACTTCAACGCCGTCCGCTGCTGCCACTACCCGGACGAGACGCGCTGGCTCGACCTGTGCGACGAGTACGGCATCTACCTCGTGGACGAGGCGGACATCGAGACCCACGCGAACTACGCGGACCTCGCGCACGACGACGCCTGGCGCCACACGTGGTTCGAGCGCGGCTCGCGCATGGTGCTGCGCGACAAGAACCACCCGTCCGTGGTCTTCTGGTCGCTCGGCAACGAAAGCGGCGTGGGCGAAAACCACCTCGCGCTCGCCGACTGGATCCGCAGCGCCGACCCCACGCGCCCGCTCCACTACGAGGGCGCGATGCACGGCGGCTGGCGGCAGGACGCCGGCATCTTCGGCTCGCCGATCTCGCACCGCCTCACCGACGTCGTGAATCCGATGTACCCGCCCATCGAGGACTCGATGGTCCGCTTCGTCGAGAAGGTGGCGGACGACCGGCCCTACATCATGTGCGAGTACTCGCACGCAATGGGCAACAGCTGCGGCGCGTTCGCCGACTACTGGAAGGCCATCCGCTCGCACCACGGCCTCCAGGGCGGTTTCATCTGGGACTGGGTCGAGCAGGGCATCCTGCGCAAGGACAAGGGCGACTGGGGCTACGGCGGCGACTTCGGCGACTTCCCGAACGACCTCGACTTCGTCTGCAACGGGATGGTCAACCCCGACCGCACCCCGAAGCCGCAGATGTGGGACGTGAAGCACGTCCAGCAGCCGCTCGCGTTCGCCCTCGCCGACGCGAAGAAGGGCGTCCTCTCGTGCGAGAACCGCGACTGTTTCCTCGCGGGCTCCGACTGGCTCGAGGCGACGTGGGAGGTGCAGGTCGAGGGAGCGACCGTCGCGAAGGGCAAGGTCGCCCCGCTCGCCGTCGCGCCCGGCGCCAAGGCGTCGCTCAAGCTCCTCGGATACGACTACGCGAAGCTCCCCTCCCTCGCCCCCGGCGAAGAGGCGTTCCTCTACGTCTCCGCCACGCTCAAGGCCGACGAAAAGTGGGCGCCGCGCGGCCACCAGGTCGCGTGGGACCAGATGCCTCTCGCGCTCCCGCAGGACTCCGCGAAGGACCTCCCGCGCGCGCTTCTGCTCGTCGAGAGGAAGGGCGCCGAAGTCGGCGTCGTCGAGAAGGACGGCGCGCCCGCCGCCCTCGTCGCCGGCCGCGTCGAGCTGCTGCTCGACGCCGAGAACGGCGGCCTCGGCCCTCTCGCCGTGGACGGCAAGCCGCTCGTCCTCGCCGCCCCGTCCTTCACGCTCTGGCGCTGCCCGACCGACAACGAGTGCATCAAGGGCCAGGGCGTGTGGGCGCGCCGGAACCGGTGGAAGGCGTTCGGCCGCTGGTGCATGGCCGGCCTCGACGTGATGGAGGAGGACCGCGTCGCCTTCTCGTGGCACCCCGTCAAGGGCGGCGCCGCGCAGGTCGAGACGCGCTCGCTCTACCGCCCCGCCGGCCCCGAGCTCGGCGCCCGCATCGTGGAGGAGAAGGGCGAATACGGCTTCAAGCGGGAAGTCTACAAGGCGCCCGACGCGCAGGCGTTGTCCCGGCCGCGGCCGGCCGTCGAGCACCGAGCCAGCTACCGCCTCGAGCCCACCGGCGCGCTCCTCTGCCGCCACGTTTTCGTCGTGCCGAAGGGCCTCGACGACCTCCCGCGCCTCGGCGTGCGGATGACGCTCGCTCCGCAGCTCGAGAACCTCACGTGGTTCGGCCTCGGCCCGGTCGAGAGCTACCCCGACCGCAAGGCCGGCTCGATCGTCGGATCCTTCGCCTCGACCGTGGCGGACCAGTTCTTCCCGTACATCGTGCCGCAGGAGCACGGCCACCACGAGGAGACCCGGTGGCTCACGCTCGCCGACGCGCGCGGCCGCGGTCTGCAGTTCCAGGCCGAGGGCGCGAACTTCGGGTTCAACGCGACGCACGTGCCGGACGAAGTCCTCTGGCCCGCGTTGCACATTTCGGAGCTCAAGCCCGAGGAGAACGTCACGCTCTACCTCGACGCCGCGCACCGCGGCCTCGGCACCGGCTCCTGCGGCCCGGACACCCGCCCGGAATACCGCATCGGCCCCGGCACGTACACGCTCTCCTACTGGGTCTTCCCGGTCTAGCGGCAACCGGCGGTTGCGGCGGGGACGGCGGGTGTGGTAGACTCCCCCGCATGCCCCTCCTCGTCGCCGAGAACATCGTGAAAACGTACCGCCTCCCGGGCGCGGATCCGATCCGCATCCTGGACGGCGCCGCGCTGTCGGTCGAGGCCGGCGAGCGCGTCGCCGTGCTCGGCAAGTCCGGCTCCGGCAAGAGCACGCTCCTGAACCTGCTCGGCGGGCTGGACCGCCCGGACCGCGGTTGCGGCGCGCGCGTCGAAATCGCCGGCCGCGACCTGGCGCGCGCGTCCGAGAAGGCGAAGGCGCGCGTCCGAGCGGGGACGATCGGCTTCGTGTTCCAGTCGTTCCACCTGCTGCCCGAGCTGGACATCGTGGAGAACGTCCTGCTGCCCACGCTCGCGCTGCCGGCGTCGCGCCGTCCCCCGCGGGAGCGCGCGCTCGAGCTGCTCCGCGCCGCGGGCCTCGGCGAACGCCTCGGCCACAAGCCGCGCGAGCTCTCCGGCGGCGAACAGCAGCGCGTCGCCATCGCCC
>JAFPUX010000289.1 GCA_017413145.1 Kiritimatiellia bacterium
CGTCTCCGCCTCGACCGCTTCCAGCGCCGCGCGCGCCGCCGCCGCCATCGCGCCGGCGGCCGTTTCGGCGTCCGCGCCGCGTACCTGCAACCGCACGCGCGTCCCCATCGCCCTCCATTCCCGCACCGCCGGGTCGCCGCCCGCGGCAGGCGGCGCGCAGAGAAACAGAAGCGCCGCGCAAACCCGTCCGACCGCTGGTTTCCGCCGCGAAAACGTCCGTTCCGTCCGTTCGTCCATTTCCGTTTCCGTTCTTTCCGTTGCGCCGGACGGCCCGTCGGGGCGTCCGGCGCAACGCATCCTACCCGAACGCGGCCGGCGTCCGCAAGCGGAATCCGTTCCGGAAGGGGTTTCCGCGAAATCTAGGCTTGCCTAATACGGACGTTTCCGGTATCGTCCGCGCCATCCGAAAAAACCACCCCCACGAGGAAATACAACATGAAATACGTCTGTTCCGTCTGCGGTTACGTCCACGAAGGCGACGAACCGCCCGCCCAGTGCCCGGTCTGCAAGGCCCCGGCCGACAAGTTCAAGAAGATGGAGGAGCCCGTCGCGGCCCCCGCCGCCGCGGACGCCCCCGCGAAGGGCAAGCTCGCGCTGCCCGCGATGGCGTGCGAACACGTCGTCGGCTCCGCCAAAGGCCTCGACCCGCGCGTGGTCAAGGGCCTCCAGGACAACTTCAACGGCGAATGCTGCGAGGTCGGCATGTACCTGGCGATGAGCCGCCAGGCCGAGCGCGACGGCTATCCCGAGGTCGCGGACGCGTTCAAGCGCTACGCGTTCGAGGAAGCCGACCACGCCGCGCGCTTCGCCGAGCTGCTCGGCGAAGTCGTGACCGACTGCACGAAGAAGAACCTCGAGATGCGCACCGCGGCCGAGACCGGCGCCTGCGCCGGCAAGCTCGAGCTGGCCAAGCTCGCCAAGGAGCTCGGCTACGACGCGGTCCACGACACGGTCCACGAGATGGCCAAGGACGAAGCCCGCCACGGCAAGGGCTTCGCCGGACTGCTCGCCCGCTGGTTCTAGCGGACGCCCGTTCCCCGCGCGCCGGCCGCCGCGTTCCGCGAACCGCGGATGCGGCGGCCGCGTTCGTTTCAAAGCGCCGCGAACCGCTCGAAGAACCGACCGCCGGGTTGCAAGGCCAGACGGCGGGGGGCTTTTTCCCCGGGCGCGAAGACGTCCACGTTACGCGCGGGGAACGCAGGGTCGAGCGACAGCGTCGCGCGGACGCCGGTTTCGTCCCAGTCGAGGTCGATGCGCACGCCGCCGGGCGCGCGCAACCCCGCCACGGCTCCGCGCGTCCAGCGGGACGGCCGCGCGGGCAGGAGGCGCAGCGACGTTTCGTCCGAGCCGAGCAGCATCTCCTGCACGGCGGCGGCGAAGCCGTATGCGGCGTCGAGCTGCACGGCCGGTTGCGCGCCGTGGAGCGCTTCGAGCGTGACGCCCATGCCGCGCCAATCGTTGTGGCGCGTGAAGAAGTTCGGCCCCGTGCAGCAGCGCAGCAGCAGCTCCAGGCACCCGAGCGCGCGATCGCCGTCGCCGAGCCGCGCCCAGACGCACGCCAGGTGCGCGAGGCTCCAGCCGGTCTGGTCCGCGAGGCCCGTCGCGAGCCGCGCTTCGGCCGCGCGGCGCGCGGCCTCGAAAAGCGCGGCGTCGCGGTGCGGCGCGATCTCGCGCCCCGGGAAGAGCGGGTAGAGGTGCGAGAGGTGCCGGTGCCGGTCGTTGTCGCCGAAGCGCGGGTCGATCCATTCGCACAGCGCGCCGTCCGGCCGTGTCCGGTAGGGCGGGAGCTTCGCGAGCATGCCGCGCCAGCGCGCGGTCCGCTCATCCTCGACGCCGAGCTCCGCCGCCGCGGCGAGCGCGTGGCCGAGCAGCTCGCGGACGAGGGCGATCTCCATCGTCGGATCGGCGCAAATGCCGTGTTCCGCCGCGCCGTCCACGGTCGGCTTGTTCTCCGGCGAGATGGCAGGGGCGGCGTGGAGGAGACCGTCCGCGCCTTCGACGAGGAAGTCCTCGTAGAAGAGCGCGACCTCGCGCAGAAACGGCCACGCGCGGTCCTGCAGGAACGCGCGGTCGCGCGTCCAGAGCCAGTAGTCCCAGTGGAACGACGCGATCCACGCGCCGGCGCCGGTCCAGTGGACGCAGTGCGGCTGGAAGTTGTCCTTGAGGCCCGATCGGTCGCCCATGAAGACGGGCAGCAGCAGCCCGCGACAGCCCCAGAGACGGCGGGCGTTCGCGCGGAAGTCGTCCTTGAAGCGGTCCAGCAGGTCGAAGAGCGGCAGCAGCGTTTCGGGCATCCCGCCGCGCAACGCCTGCCAGTACATCATCGCGACGTTCTCGTCGAGGAAGTAGGTCGAGCCCCACGCGGGGGCGTAGTCGCCGTTCCAGACGCCTTGCAGGTTCGCCGGGCGCGCGCAGCCGAAGCCGGACGAGGCGAGCAGCAGGTAGCGGCCGAAGTCCGCCGTCTTCTCGACAAGGCGCGGGTCGACGTCGCCGGAATATGAATCGAGGAGCAGGCGCTCGTTGCTTTCCTGCGGCGCGTCGGGCGCGGCGAGCGAAAGGCGCATCGCGCCGAAGCGCTCCGCGAACGCCGCCGCGTGCGCGGCGAGGAGCGACTCGAAGGATTCTCCGTCGAAGCGCGCGAGCTTCTTCTCGAACGCTTCGAAGGTCCGCGGCTGGTCGTCAACATCGACGAGCAAAACTGCTTCGCGTGTCGAGCGGATGGCGAGGCGGTCGCCGTCGGCGACCGCCTCGCCGTCCGTGTCCAGCACGCGGACGCATCCCGAAAAATGCAGCCCGTCGTTGGTCTTGACGGTCGAGAGGACCGCGCGGCCGCGGGCTTCGGTGGCGAAGGAATCCCAGCCGCCGTAGCCGGGGTAGTCGATCAGGTCGTGCTGCGGGAGCGAGAGCGAGAGGGAGAACGGCGCGCCGTCGCGGCGGACGCGCAGGACGAGCGGGCCGGACGCGCCGTCGGCGCAATGCACGAACGCCGTGCGCTCCCACGCGCCGCCGTCGTCGGTCCAGCGGACCGTGCAGACGCCGCGCGCCATGTCGAGCTCGCGCGAATAGCCGCGGAAGGCGCCGTCGGTTCCGCAGCGCAGGCGCAGGTCGAACGCGGGGAAGAACTTGCCGGAGCGCCCGGCGTAGCCGGACGCCTTCAGCAGGTCCGGATAGAGCCGCTCGGCCTCGGCGAAGCGGTTCTCGGCGAGGAGGCGGCGCAGCCCGGGCAGGTGCGCCGACAGGTCGGGCATGTCGCCGCGGAGCGCCCAGTTGTAGAGCGCCTCGTGGTTCAGCGCGACGCGCTCGTCGGACGCCCGCCCGTGGACGAGCGCGCCGAGGCGGCCGTTGCCGAGCGGCGTCGCCTCGCGCCAGTCGCGCGCGGGCTGCGCCTGGAGGAGGACCTTGTCCATGCTACGGCTCGCGGTAGGCGGCGAGGATCTTCTCGATCACGTTCGTGGTCGAGAGGCCGGCGACCATGTCGGCGAGGACGACGCACCCGCCGTTCGCCTCGACGACGTCGCGGCCGCTCACGTAGTGCGCCCAGTCCTTCCCTTTCACGAGCACGTCCGGGAGGATCTTCGCGATCAGGTCCTTCGGCTCGTCCTCGTCGAAGAGGACGACGTAGTCCACGAAGCGCAAGCACGCGAGGAGCTTCGCGCGGTCGTCCTCGGACACGATCGGTCGCTTCGGGCCCTTGTTGCGGCGCACGGAGGCGTCGGAGTTGAGCCCTATGCAGAGCGCGTCGCCCTGCGCGCGGGCGAACTGCAGGTAGGTGACGTGCCCGGCGTGGAGAATGTCGAAGCAGCCGTTCGTGAAGACGAGCTTCTTCCCTTCGGCGTGCAGGCGGTCCCGCTCCGCGCGCATCGCGGCGGCGCCGAGGACCTTCCCTTCGAATGCGTTCGTGTCCATGGGGGCGATTCTAGCACAAGCGCGCCGCGCCGGGCAACTCCCGCCGGGCGAATTCCGTTGCGGAAACGGGCGGCGTGCGGTATCATGGGCCGCCATGTCCGCACGCGCGAAACAGACGGCCGGGGCGCACGGCTTCGTCGAGGTCGAGGGCGCCCGCCACCACAACCTCCGGGACCTCTCCGCGAGGATCCCGCTGCGGTCGTTCTCGGTCGTGACGGGCGTGTCCGGCTCGGGCAAGTCGACGCTCGCGTTCGACATCCTCTTCGCGTCCGGTCAGGCGTGCTACCTGGAGTGCCTCAACGCCTACGCGCGGCAGTTCGTGCAGCCGCAGGCCAAGCCGGACGTGCGCGCGATCCGCAACCTCCCGCCGACCGTCGCGATCGAGCAGCGCCTCTCGCAGGGCGGCTGGAAGTCGACCGTCGCGACGGCGACCGAGCTGCACAACGACCTGCGCCTGCTCTTCCTCGCGCTCGGCGAGCAGCGCTGCCCGGACTGCGGGACGCCCGTCCGGAAGCAGACGCCCGAGCAGATCGTCGCGCGGCTGCTCGAGAAGGAGGACGGCCGCGAAATCTCGGTCCTCGCGCGGCTGGTGTCCGGCCGCAAGGGCATCTACCCGGCGCTGGCCGACTGGGCCTCGCGCCACGGGCACACGATGCTGCGCGTGGACGGCGTCTGGGTGCCGACGAAACCCTGGAAGAACCCCGACCGCTTCAAGGAGCACGACATCGACCTGGAGGTCGGGCGGCTGCGCGTCGGCGCGGCCGCGGCGCACCGGCTGCTGGACGTGCTCCGCGCCGCGCTGCGGCTCGGCGGGGGCGTCGTCCGCGTGAGCC
>JAFPUX010000290.1 GCA_017413145.1 Kiritimatiellia bacterium
GGGGGGGGACCCCGCCACGCGCCCGGATGCCGCGGGGGACGGCTACGCCTGGATGGCGTCGCGCATGGACTGCGTCTCGGCCTGGGAGACGGCCTGCATGAGCTGGACGACGGCGTCGACGAGCGACTGGGCCTGGGTGAAGAGGTCCTTGGTCTGGTCGAGCTCCTCCTGCTTCTGCGTCTGCTCGGCCTCGGACTCCTTCGTCTCGGCCTGCAGGTAGCTCGAGAGCCCCTGGACGAAGTTCTGCATCGCGTTGCCGATCGCGTTGATGATGCCCAGCTTGGCTTCGCCCGCCTGGAGCGAACGCGTGGCCTCGATGTAGCCGATGTCGTCCGCGCGGCCCCGTTCGGCGGCGTCGACGGCCAGACCGGCGTTCTTGATGTCGGCGGCGCGGCCGGCGTCGGTCCTGAAGCTGGGGTCGGCGAGCTTGTCGTAGGCGTAGGCGCGGGCGTATTTGAGCTTGTCGGAGGCGAGCTGCAGGTTCTTCTCGATCCGGGCCGCTTCGGCCTTGGGCGTGTCCTTCGTGATGCCGTTGGAGTCGCGCAGGGCGGCGTCGTATTCGTCCTGGTAGCGCTGCAGGTCGGCCTTGACGTCCTCGCGGAACTGCGTCTTGAGGTCGGCGAGTTTCGTGCTCGCGTCGTGCATGTTGGTCTGGCACTCGGCCGCGAGTTTCTGGCGGCCGGCCGCGACCTCCTGGACGATCGTTTCCCGGTCGCCGAGGCCCTGTCGCAGTTCGAGCAGTTCGCGCGTCTCGGCCTGGGTGCGGCCCGGCTTGGCGTCGAGCTCGTTGATCCGGGCCTGCTTCTGGTCGAACGCGGCGAGTTTGGCCTGGGCCTTCGCCATGTCCGAGTCCGGGGGGACGTCGCCGGGCTGGAGCTCGGCCGCCGGATTCGCGAGACGCTGGAACTTCTCGCCTTCGCTGTTGAGCCGGAGCTCGGCGGCCCTGAACTTGGAGCCGGTCGAGGTGCTCTTCTCGAATCCCTGGGAGACTTCCTGGGAGATGGTCCGGTTCGCCACGCCGGATTCCTTGTTGCCGACTTCGTTCGTCACCTTGGTCAGCTGCGCCTGGGCGTGCTGCTGGGTGTCCGCGGCCTTCATCATCGAGAGGTTCTCCCGGGCGGAGGAGACGCCGGTGGAGTCGAGCGTGCCGAGCTGCTCCTTGAAGGCGGAGGTCTGGCTCTTGAGCGCGAAGAGCGAGAAGCCCACCTGGACGGCGCAGCAGACGATGCTGCCGATCATGCCGGCGAGGGCGGCGCTGCGCTGCTCCGAGGCCTGGTCCTGGATGCTCTTCTGGATCTGCTGGCTCTGGGCGTTGCGCAGCTCGCGGGTGGCGTCGCGCTGCTTCTGGCCGATTTCGACCATCAGCGCCATGAGCTTGTAGAGGTCGAACATCACGGCCTTGGAGCCGCCCTTCGCGGCCGTCGCGGAAAGGCTGGGGGCCGCGGCGGCGAGCGTCTGGGAGAGGGCCAGGTGGACGGCCTTGATGTCCGCTTCGCTGAGTCCGAGCGAGGAGTCGCCCGCGAGTTTGGCGCACAGCGTGTCGATGGCGGCCTGGTCGACCGTGGCGGGAAGGTCGAGGTCGTCCGGAATCGGGAACGTGACCGTCTTCTCGACGCCGTCGGTCCGCGTGGTGATCGTGACGTTCTGGCCGTTGGTGACGCCGCCCGTGATCTGGGTTTCGGCCGACTTGGTGGCGGCGTCGAGCTTGCCCAGAAGGGTGGACCAGTCGATGCTGGCGTTGTTGGTGGTGGCTTGGACGCTCATGGCGTGCTCCGTTTGTTTGGTGGTTCGGTGGTCGGGTGGTTCGGTGGTTGGACCGTTGGTTCGTTGCCCTGGTTACACGGAACCGCCTTCGTTGGTTACATCTTTTTTCCTAGGCTTTCTCCCGCCGCGCCGCTCGCGGCGGACGACGGACGCCGCCGGCGGCAGGGCCGCGCGGCGGCATCCTCGCGGCGCTAGGCCATCTGGCCCAGCTGGGACGCGATTTCGTCGATCGTGTTCGTCTCCGAGGAGAGCAGCTCCGCGATCTGGCCCACGAGGCTCTGGATCTGCTGGAGGATCTGCTCGAGTTCCTCCTCGGCCTCGTCCAGCTGCTGCTGGATCATCTTGAGATACTTCTCGGTCTCCGTGACGTCGGCCTGCGACATGCCGGACTTGTAGCCCAGGTAGGCGCCCACGCCGCCGCTCACGGTGGAAATCGCGCCGAGGACGCCGGTGCCGATCTTGAGGCCCTTGGAGATGATCTCGCCCGAGGCCTGGATCGCCTTGGCGAGGGCGTTCGTCGCGTTGCCCGCCGTCGCCGCGCCGGCGCCGGCCAGGCCCGCGCCGCACGAGGCGGCGACGATCACGAGCGTGACGATGACCTGCGCGAGGATCTGGGCCGCCATCTTGCTGCATCCCGCTTTCTGTAGCGCATCCGCCAATCCGCCCACGATTTTGTCCATCACGCCGGTCTCGTTCATGATCTGGGCGCCGAGCGCGATGCCCGCGCCGATGACGGCGCCCACGGCGATGCCGCCGGTGGCGACGCACGCGATGACGGCGCCGAGGATCGCCAGGCCCGTGAGGAGCCAGCCGAAGACCTTGTTGGCCGTGCGGGACTTGGCCGCCTCGTCCATGTCCTTGAGGGACTTGTCCATCTTGGACATGCGGTCCTTGAACTGGGTTTCGAGCTGGCCCTTGAGCGAGTCGATGCGGGTCTTGGCCGACTCGGCCTGCTCCTTGGAGTTCTCGAGCTGCAGGTAGGCGATGAGTTTCTCGAGGTCGATCTCCTTGGCCCGGGCGTCGTCCGGGTTGTCCAGGACGGGGACGCCGTTGGCGCCGTTCACGTTGCCGGCTTCGCCCCGGTCGGGCGTGGCGGGGGCGGAGACGTTGACGCTGCGGTTGCCGAGCAGGGATGCGACGTTCTTGATCTGCTGGGTGGCGTCCTCGGAAAGGCCGAGGCCGTTGGCGAGCTGGGCCGCGAAATCGACGTTGGGCGTCGTCCGGGCGGTGGCGGGATTTGCGATTGGATCGGGCATGGTTTGCCTCCCGGGGTTTGGTGGTTTGGTGGTTCGGTGGTTGGGTGGTTCGAAGGTCCGAAAGTTCGAAGGTCCGGACTTGCGTGCTTCGACCTCAATACACGGATGCCGGAAAAAGGTTACTTCTCCGGATCGGGCTTGGCCGCTTCGGCGAACGCCTCCTCGCCGACGAGCTTGCGCAGTTCGGCGGCCTTGGCGCGGTATTCGCGGCCGATTGCCGTCGTTTCGGGCGGGCAGTACTTGTCGAGCGCGTAGAGGGCGGAGGCGGCGTTCACCTTGTCGCCGAGCGCGAGGAAGCACTCCGCGGCGTGGAACTGCGGCTTGGGGTTGGAGAGGTCGAGGAACGAGGCGTAACCGTAGGACGCGATCGCGCCCTGGTAGTCCTTGCGGACCTGCTGGATCGCGCCGACGCCCATCCAGTATTTGGGCTCGAGGTGGTCGAAGAGGACGAGGAAGCGGAAAATCTTCTCCGCGTCGTCGTAGCGGCCGGTGCGGTACATGTTGAAGCCGACGGAGTAGACGGCCTCCATCTCGGCGGGGGTGATCCCCCGGAGTTCGCGCATCGTGGCGAACCCTTCGGAGAACTTCTTGGCGGCTTCCTTGATCTGGTCTTCGTTGATTTCGGTGCTCATGGCGGGTTTGGTGGTTTGGTAGTTGGGTGGTTAGGTGGTTTGGTGGTTTGGTAGTTAGGTGGTGAGGTGGTGAGGTGGTTGGATGGTCGGGTCGTTCGAGTGGGGTGGGGCAGGCGGACAAACCGCCAAACCACCCAACCACCAAACCGTCAAACCAGGAGCGTCCGGTTGTCCTCGACGGTGCGGCGGACGTCCTCGTCCATGCGGTCGAGGGATTCGCGGATGATGTTGAGCGGGTCGTTGGCGATCGCCTTCGCCTCCGCCTTGTCGCGGTCGGACTGCGATTCGCGCGGCTCGGGCGCGGCGCCGTCGGCGGCGTCGGCGCGGAGGGCCGCGGCGATGGAGGCGAGCGCCTTGTCGCCGACGGCGGCGGCGCAGTCCGAAATCTTCTTCTCGATGCCGGAAATCTGCGATTTGATGTCCGCGATGTCCTGCTTGGCCGATTCGACGGAGCCCTTCGCGGCGTCGAGTTCGGTCCGGGCCTTGGAAAGGCTTTCCCGCAAGGCGGCGAGCGCGGCCTCGGACTTGGCGAGGGCGGCCTCGGCCGCTTGGACCTTGGCGTCGTCCGCGGAACGGGTCTTCTTGAGTTCCGCGACCTGCTTGCGGTGCTCCTCGCCGTCCTTGATCGCGTTTTCGACCGCGGTCTTGAGCGCTTCGATCTGCACCTCGAGCGCGGCGACACGGGCTTCCGACGAAGATTTGCCGGTCTCCTTTTCCTTCAGGAGGTCCGTGAGTTCGTCGAGCTGGCCCTGGAGGACCTCGATCTGCGCGAGGGCGTTCTTCTGGTTCTCGGTGATCTGGACGTTCAGCGCCTTGAGGACGGTGAGGACGACCGCGATGCGGAGCTTGGCCGTGGCGAGACGGGCGTCGTCGGTTTCGCCCTTCACCTTGGCGACGAGCTTGTCGAGCTGCGTTCCGTTGACGGAGACTTTGACGGACGGGCCGCCGAGGACGGCGGCGGACGAGCTCTGCTGCGCGCCGGCGTTGGCGACTTCCTTCTGCTCGCCGGCCTGGACGAGCGGACGGTTGGCGGGGGCGAACTGGATGGATTCGGTGGGCATGGCTTCGTTGGGTGGTGGGGTGGGTGGGGGGGTGGGTGGTTGGGTGGTTCGACCGCCCTACTTACACGCTAGAGCGAAAAAGGTTTCATCATCATGCCGAATTTCTTCTGGCGGTTCTCCAGGTCGCCCTGGGAGTCGGCGAGGGGGACGTTGGGCGCGGCGGGGATGCCGACGGGGGCGGGGGCGTCCGGATCGGGGACGGGGTCGTCGCCGGTGTCGTCCAGCGGCGGCAGGCCGCGGCGCTTGAGCTCTTCGTTGACGGCGAGCTTCTGCTCCTTGGTGAAGCGCATCGCCAGCACCTGTTCGCGGGTGAGCCCCTGCGATTCGAGCAGGCGGTCCGTCTCCTGCATCCGGAGTTCGGTCTGCTGGATCAGCGCCTCGGAGTCCGCGATGGTCTTGCGGATCCGGGCGAGGTATTCGTCGAGCTCTTTGTCGGGGTCTTTCATTTGGATCGGTCGGCCTTTCCCGGGGTTTCGAAATTCTTGCGGAAGGTGAGGACGTTGCAACCGTGGACGTGGCGGTAGGAGAGCCCGTCCATCGTCTTGCGCAGCAACAGCACGCCGAGGCCGCCGATCGGGCGGTCGTCCGCGCCGAGCGTGAGGTCCGGCGGCGGGATGCGGAGCGGGTCGAAGGGCTTGCCGTCGTCGGAAACGGAGACCGCCGCGCCGCGCGGGTCGCGCGGGAAGCGCACCGTGATCGCGACGCCGGACGCGCCCGAGCAGCGCACGACGTTGGAGAGGACTTCGTCGAGCGCGACGAGGAGCCGCGCCTTGTCCTTCGGCGGGCAGCCGGCTTCGTCGAGCGCCTCTTCGAGGAACGCGGTGGCCGCGGCGGGCGCGGCGGCGTCGCAGGGGAAGGTCCTCATCTTGCGCTCGGCCGCGCCCCGGTACTGCACCGCGAGGACCGTGAGGTCGTCCGCGCGCGGGGCGCCGGCGGCGAACGCGGCGAC
>JAFPUX010000291.1 GCA_017413145.1 Kiritimatiellia bacterium
GCGGCGGCAGGAGGCGACACCGGGGGGCTCGGGGGGCGCAGCCCCCCGTCCTTTGAGGTGTCGATCGCCTCCGCGGCGGGACCGCAGAGCCGGAGGATGCGGGCGTTCATGAGCTGGCAGTTCTCGCGGGAGATCGGCGAAACCGGAACTTCGGGCGGGAAGGAGGAGAGCACCAGCATGCGCCCGTCGGCGAAGGCGCGGCTGTCCTCGACCGAGGGATCGAAGCGGGGCGGGATCCCGTGCGGGACCATCTTGATCCAGCGGGCCCGCGGCTCGGCGCGGAGCCGGCGCTGCACCTCCTTCTCGGCCGGCGAGAGGAAGCCGCAGACCGGCACCATGCCGAGCCGGGCCCGTTCGACCGCTTCGGCGATCGCCCCCTCCTGCTCCTCGACCGGGCGCCGCCGCGTGAGCCGCACCGGGAAGAGAAAGGGCGAGCCCAGCAGCGTAAGATCGCCGCACGCGCTCCAGGAAAAGGCCGGATCGAGAAGCGGATGCCGGAAGCCGGCGTGCCGCACGAAGCGGTCCGGGTGCTCCGCCTTCCACAGCGCCCGCGCCGGATTGTGCCGGATGTAGCGGCGGATGGCCGACAGCTGCCGTCCGGAGAAGGAGAGCGCCACCCAGTAGGCTGGCTCCCACAAGGGGCTCGGGGGCGCCGCCGGCGGGGGGCTCGGGGGCGCCGCCGGCGGTGGGCTCGGGGGGCAGCGCCCCCCGTCCTTTGGCACCTCCTCCATGAACCGGTGGGCGAATGCCAGCGGCTGGAAGCCGGGATCGCGGTCGAAATCCACGATCAGCACGAAGTGCACGTGGTCGGGCATGACCACGCGGTCGCTGGCCACGAGCGCGGGATTCCGGGCGTGGAGCCCCGTGAGCCAGGCCAGCACCGCCTCGCCGGCCGGGAGCAGTTCGGCGTAGGCCTCGGCGTTGCCGCCGCCATGCAAAGGACGGGGGCCCTGCCCCCGAGCCCCCGGTTCGCCACCGGCGGTGGGCTCGGGGGGCAAAGCCCCGCGTCCTTTGTGAATCCGCGAGAGCAGCGGCCCCCGCCCCTCCACGCAAAACGTGAAGAAGAAGAACTGCCGCCCGCTTCGGTGGAACCGCATTTTCACGGCGCGTTTTCCCCCACCGCGAAATCGAGGTTCGCCCGTGCGACGCGCGCGGTGAAGGCGGCGCGAAGGTATTCGGCTTCGGCGAGGTCGCGCGCGGCTTCGGCATCGAGCGCGTCGGAGACCGGCTCCAGGCCCTCCTTCGCGCGGGCCATGAGGTCCTCGGCCTTGCCTGCGGCGACCTCCCAGGCGCGGCGGCGCACCGCCGCGCCGGCCGCGGCGTCCTCCACCGCGGCGCGCGCGGAGACCACGCCGGCCATGACCGAGAGGAAGGTGCTTTCGCGCGACAGCTCCGCCTGTTCGCGCTCGGCCTTCGCCGCGCGCACGTCGGCGACGGAGCGGAAGCCGTTGAAGAGGTCCCAGGTTCCGCGGAAGCCCCAGTCGAAGTTGTGCTTCGGCGGGTTCATCACCTCGTTGCCCGTGAAGCTCCACTGTCCGAACACGGAGAGGTTCGGCAGGAACTCGCAGAACGCCCGGCGCACCGCGTTCTCCTTCATCACCACCTGACGATCGGCGATCGGCAGCTGCGGGTTGGTCTCCAGCGCGCGCAGCACGAGGTCCTCCAGCGGTTCGAGCGGCGATTCGTCCGCCTCCGGCGGCGGCGCGAGCTCGAACGCCGCGAGCGGCGAGAGTCCGAGCGCGCGCATCAGGTCCCCGCGCAGCACGACGAGCCGGCGGCGCGCGGTGCCGAGCTCC
>JAFPUX010000292.1 GCA_017413145.1 Kiritimatiellia bacterium
CGCGGCGGCCCCCACCCCCGCAACGGGGCCGGCGCTCGCGGACCTCCCCGCGGCGGGCTTGCCCGTCGCGGAGGTCCGCGAGGCGCTGGCCCCGGTCTTCGCCGACCGCTCGAAAACGAAGTGCGGGCACAACGCGAAGTTCGACATCCACGTGTTGCGCAACCTCGGCATCGAGGTCGCGCCGCCGATTGCCGATTCGATGCTCGCGCACTACGTGGTCGACCCGACGCAGCGCCACGGCATGGACCCGCTCGCGCGCGAGTTCCTGCACTACGACCCGATTCCGATCGAGGCGCTGATCGGCCCGAAGGGCAAGAGCCAGCGCACGATGGACACGGTCCCCGTGGAGCAGGTCGCCGAATACGCCGCGGAGGACGCGGACGTGACGCTGCGCCTGCACCGCGCGCTCGAACCGGCCGTGCGCGAGCGCGGCGCGTGGCGCGCCTACGCCGAGGCGGAGAATCCGCTCGTGCCCGTCCTCGCGGACATGGAAGACGCCGGCGTCCGCATCGACACGGACGCCCTCGCGCGCTACTCCGGCGTCCTCGGACAGGAGCTCGCCGGCCTCGTTTCGCGCATCCACGAGCTCGCCGGCGGGCCGTTCAACATCGACTCGCCGCAGCAGCTCGGGCGCGTGCTCTTCGAGCGGCTCGGCCTGCCCGCCGCCGCCAAGACCTCGACCGGGCACTGGTCCACCGCCGAGGACGTCCTGCAGGGCCTCGCCGGCGCGCACCCGATCGTCCCGGCGATCCTCGACTGCCGCGCCGTCTCGAAGCTCAAGTCCACCTACGTGGACAAGCTCCCGGCGTGCATCGACCCGCGCGACGGGCGCGTCCACACGACCTTCCAGCAGGCGCTCACCGAAACCGGGCGGCTCTCCTCGGACAACCCGAACCTGCAGAACATCCCGATCCGCACCGACCGCGGCAAGCCGATCCGCGCGGCGTTCGTCGCGGCGGACGGAAACCACCGGCTCGTCTCCGCCGACTACTCGCAGATCGAGCTGCGCATGATGGCGTCGCTCTCGGGCGACGAGACGATGATCGACGCCTTCCGCCACGACGCGGACATCCACGCCGCCACCGCGGCGCGGGTCTACGGCATCGACGAAAAGGACGTCACGCGCGAGCAGCGCGCGCACTGCAAGCAGGTCTCGTTCGGCATCATCTACGGCATCAGCGCGTTCGGCCTCTCGCAGCGCCTCGGCATCCCGCGGCACCAGGCGGACGGCCTGATCAAGGCCTACTTCGAGATGTTCCCGGGCGTGCGCAGGTTCATGGACGAAACGATCGAACGCGCGCGGCGCGACGGTTTCGTCTCGACGCTCCTCGGCCGCCGCCGGCCGCTGCGCGACATCGTTTCGCGCAACGCGACCGTCCGCGCCGCGGCCGAGCGCAACGCCGTCAACACGCCCGTGCAGGGCTCCGCGGCGGACCTCGTGAAGCTCGCCATGGTGCGCGTCCACGCGGCCCTCCGCGAGCGCGGCCTGCGCTCGCGCCTGGTGCTGCAGATCCACGACGAACTCGTGCTGGACTGCCCGGCGGACGAAGTCCCGGCCGTTTCGGCCCTCGTCCGCGACGCGATGGAGAACGCCCTCCCCCTCGCCGTCCCGCTCAAGGTGGACGTCGGCTCCGGCGCCACCTGGCTCGACGCGCACTAGCGTAGACGGGAGGGCGGCCGTCCCCGGCCGCCGTGACAAGCAAATCGCTTGACGCCCTCCCGGCCCGTCCGCTAGAATCCGGCGTGCACGGGCCCGTGGGGACGGCGCATGCCCCAACCGCGGTTTTTCCCGCAAACGCGGAAAGACCGACCGCCCGAACCGAGGAAACACGACCATGAAGAAGACTGCCACGAAGAACCTCCGCGCCCGCGCGGCGCTTGCGCTGTCGCTTGCAGCCTTGCTTTCGGCTGCCCTGCCCGCCCGCGGCGGCACGGTCTATCGTCCCGGCCTGTGGCAGGCATCGCTGTCGGGAGCGGGCAACTGGACGGCCGACATCCTCGCCGCCGCGGGCGTGGAGCGCGCGCCCGGCACCATGATGGCCGAGATCACGACCAGCACGAACAACCCCATCACCGGCACCACCTGCACATGGGGCGGCAACAACACGTGGGGCTATGTCGGACAGATGTACATGCGCGCCGGCGTCACCTACCACTTTTACAAATTCGTTGACGACAACGGCAACTACGTCGTGGACGGGACGACCATCCTGAAGAACCACACAAGCTACAATTCCTTCGCCCATTGCAGCTACACGCCGGAAACCACAGGTTGGAAGGACGTGGATCTGCGCTTCGGCAACGGCGGCGGCGGCGCCGGCCGCTCCGGGCTCTTCGGCGCCGGATGGAACACCAACGGAGTCTCCGCGAACCAGATGGCCGGCTGGGAGCACATCGCCGATCGCGGCGACTGCACGCTTCTGCGCGTCCCGACCGGCGAATCGTTCTCGGGCGTCGATCCCACGCGCATGATACTCGGCTCGGCGGGACTCACGTTCCCCCTTTCCCACACGAATCTCCCGGCGGGGGCGAAACTCTACGCGCTCACGGACACCGTGGACCGCGGAACGGACCTCGTGTCCGCTTGGGCCGGTGTCGAGGATCTCGGCTCCGTCCCGTCCGGCACCGGCGAGGAGTACCACCTGTTCGCCAACGCCGTGCCGTCGGGTTTCATGCGGCTTCTGGTGGCAGCCCCGGGGCTTTCGACCAATTCCTTCTTCGAGTGGCTCGGCCCCGTCGACCTGACGTCGGTCGCGACGGACGGGGCTCTCACGCTCTCCGCGACCGTCACGGTGCAATACGACGCCATCGACGTTTCGGTCGTCGTTCCGAGTCTCGGGCAGGCCACGTCGGTCGGGCTCAAGGTGGAGCTGAGCGAGAATGCGACCTTTTCCCCGGTACGCGAGACGACGATCCTTACGTCGGCCACCTCGGCTTGGCACACCGCAAGCGCTCACTTCCCCGGGCTCGTCGCCGACACGCCCTACTGGGTGCGCGTCACGGCGACGCCCGACGTCGGGAATCCGGTCGTGAAAACCTATTCGACGACGACGGCCAATCCGCGCCCCATCGTCTCCGCGAGCGTTGACACGGACCACGTCGCACCGGACATCCACCTTTCGTTCTTCGACACGGGACGGGGGAATTCGATCACCCGGATCACGGTCCAGGTTTCGTCAAGCGAAAACACCGCGCGTCCCTACGCATCCAAGGTCTTGGAAGTCAACCTCGACACCATGCCGACGAATGTCGACCACATCGTGCTAACCGGCCTTCCGCCCTCGCAGACCCTGTACTACCGCTTCATCGTCCGGAACTCGTACGGAGACGAGACGAACATCAATGTGTCGGTCGCCTCGTCCGTCGGGGACGACAACGTCTGGTCCGGCCTCTCCGAGGACATTGACGACCCCGACGCCTACATCTTCGACGGCGGGCTTCCGTCCTCCGCGAACACGCTCTGGTTCACCTCGCCCGCCGGCTTGAGTCCGGTCATCGACCGGAACGAAGACATGCCGTTGCTGCGCTTCACAAATGGCCAGACCGAGTCGCCCGACACGGAATACTTCAAGGGCTACCACAGTTGCGGCTACGACCTGGCCGGAAAAGGCGTCCTGACCTTCAACGCCGAGAAACCGATCCTGCACGGCACCAAGGGTACCAACGTCATCGAAAACCCGATCCGGTTCAACCGCTCCAACAGCCAGACGGTTCACATCTCCGCTCCCGGCTCCGGCGGTCGGCTCGACCTCACGGGCGAGCTGTCGCTGCCGAAAAACGTCACGAACACCACGATGTACGTGACCGGGGATAACGGCGAAGTCCACTTCGGCGGCCCCTCGCCCGCCTTCATGGGACAGCTTTCCATCGAAACGTCCGTCACGCTGTCGCTCGACGACCCGGCCGCCATGGCGAACGTGAAAAAAATCTACTTCGGCGGGGGTTGGGGCTCCCATACCTACCTGAAGAACGGAACCGGGGCCCCGATGACGTTTCCGCGCTGCGAGAACATGGTGAACGAAATGGGCTGGTCGTGCACCCGCGTCCATTACACCGGCGCTCCGTTCATCTTCCCCGTCGGGACGCTCAACTGGGCGCCGCGCTCCGCCGGCGACAGCAGCATGGACGCCGACCTGCTGGTGAAGAACTTCAAGGTCGCGAAGCACGGCTCGAACGGCGACGCCGTCTGCTACAAGAACGGCGCCGGCCTGCTGGCGGTCGCGGACACGACGGCGTGGGACGCCAACAGCTGCAAGCACATCATCGCGCTCAACGGCGGCTGTTTCTGGGCAAAGACCTCGGCCGGCCTCCCTCCGAGCGGCGAATTCTACGTCTGGAACAACTCCTCCTACTACCGGACGCTCGGCCTGAGCGGCGACTACTACCCGAAAACCGACGGATCCTCGACGCCACGCGTGTTCCAATCCAACACCGACGCCCGCTGGGGCTTCACGGGCTTCGGCGGCGACCGCACCGTCTGCTGGAACGCGGACCCGTCGCTCAATCTCACCAACACGACGAGCGGCAACGTGGCCGTCAAACTCACGGACGCCACGTCCGTGAACGTCGACGGAAACACCTACGACACCTACTACGCCTATCCCGCGTGCTTCGTGTTCGGCAACCGCTCGGAGTTCGCCGACGGAACGATCCTCTTCATGAACCCGATCCGCTACGAACTCGGGCAGAACTGGGACACGAGCACGTTCTTCGAAAGCTCGAACCACGTCGTCGCCGCGCGCATGAGGGGCTCGCTCAAGCTCGGCAACCAGGACAGGACGTGGAACTTCTCCGGCCGCAACTTCGGCGGCTACCTCGCGCTCGAGGCGGAGAACGCGGACTTCACCGGCAAGATCAACGCGACCGAGAAGGGCAACCTCCTCGTGAACTCGAACCTCGTCGCCCGCTCCGCCACGGTGCAGACGGGCTCCGGCCTCGGCGGCACCGGATCCCTTTCGACCACGGACGGCACGACGGTGAAGAACGGCGGCGCGCTCTTCGGCGGCGAATGGGACAAGGGCGGATTCCTGACGCTCGGCGGCAAGGTCACGTTCGAGAACGGCTCCGCGCTGCGCGCCGAGGTCGGCGCGTCGAACGACCGCGTGGGCCACGTCAAGCTCGCCGCCGGCTCCGTTCTCAAGCTCGGTTCGACCGTCTACGTGGACGTCGACACCGATCCCCGCGTCACCCCCGTCCGCGGAATGGGCATCAAGGTCCTCGACTGGAGCGACGCGTCCTTCGACTCCGGCGCCGAGCCGACGCGCGCGGACTTCACGATCCGCCCCGAGAGCAACTCCGACATCCGGGACTTGTACCTCTTCGTCCGCGACCACTGCCTCTACGTGACCTACGTCTCGGTCCGCATCCCGCCGGCGACGCTGATGATTCTCCGGTAGAACGGCGGACGTCCGGACGGACCGCGGCCGCGGCCGCGCCCCTTCCCGTCCCGGGAGGGGGCGCGGACTCAGCGCAGGATCATGATCGTCGGCGGGATGCGGTCGTCGGCGACCACGCGGAGCGTGCCGGTGCCCGTGAAAAGGTCGTCGCGGACGAACTCGCCGGAGACGCCGGAGTCGGACGAGCCGTACGTCCCGCGCGGCAGGCTCTGCCACTCGGGCGTCCGCGGCCAGTCGCGCCAGAACGCCTTCTTGCACTGCGCCGCGACGCCGTCCGGCAGCTCGATCCGGCCGAACTGCCCGCCCGCGCCATCGAACCACAGGGTGCTCCTCTTCACGGAATCCGCCCGCGGCGCGACGAGCGTCGCGCCCGCGCAGACGCGCACCGGCAGGTTCTTCGCGAGCGCGCAGCCGCGCTCCGCCGTGCCGAGCGAGAGCACGCCGGCGTTCACGACGAGCTCGTCGAGGATGTTCGTCTGGTTGCCGCCGAGGACGAGCGCGCCGCCGTAGGACGAGACGAAGCCGCCGGGCGCGGTCACGTCCGCCCAGATCTGGTTCGGGCTGTCGCGGCTCGACGACTTCGCGAAGACGTAGCCCGGATGGTCCGCGTCGCCGAGGACGAGCGCGCCGTTGTCCTCGCGGCCCGGCAGGCCGATCGCCGTGCCGCTCCCGTGCAGCACGAGGCCGCCCGAGGTGATCGTGAGCGTCCGCCCCGCGCCGAGCCACTTGTTCTTCCCGCTGTTGTTCATGAAGAGCGAGTTCACGGTGACGTCGCTCCCGATCTCGATCGTCTTGTCCCAGAGGTAGGCGTTGGAGAACGGGCTCGCGACCGCGTCGAGCGCGGTGTCGTTCCAGATCGGGCGCGTCAGGCGGCCGTCCGCGTCGAACGACGCGAACATCGTGTTGCGCCAGTTGGAGTCGTCGGACGTCGTCGTCGCGACGATCCACGGGATGATCGGGTAGACGTCGGAGGACAGGCAGGACCCGTCCGAGCCCGCGCCGACGAGGAAGGCGTCGTGGTTCAGGACGACGGTCATGTCGTTCGTCTCCGAGGCCGCCGCGGCGACGCCGCGGCGCGAGGGATCGTAGATCACGAGCGTCCCCTTGTCCCCGTGCTCGAGCGCGTTCCACTCGATGTAGTTGATCGGATGGCCGCTGTTGTTGCCGCGCTCGCCCTCGCCGACATAGGACATGCCCGCCTCGACGGCGAGCTTCTCGTAGATTCGGGAATTGCGGACGCCCTTGCCCCAGTTCCCGTTCTCGGTCGAGCTGGCCTCGTACGCGCCGCCGCGCAGCGTCATCGTCTTGCGCGGGTTCCACGGCACGTCCGGGTGCGGGCCGTCGGAGCCGTAGCCGGGGTCCCATCCGGTGCGGAACCAGCCGTAGCCGCTTGCCGAGACGGACGGATTGCCCAGACGGGGCGCGACCCAGCCCGCGATGGCGACGGAGACGTTGGTGCCGCCCGCGCCCTCGTGCCAGAAGATCGGCCCCGAGCGATTGAAGCCGTCGAGCTGGCCGTGGCTCGAGTCGACGAGCGTGCCGTGGAACCCGGGCAGGTTTCCGAGCGTAAGGCCGCCCATGCCCCGCTTCCAGAAGAGGCCCTCGCCCGTCAGGTTCGGAGCCCCGATCGTCGGGCCCATGTTGATGTTGTATCCGGGAAGCCCGTCGACGGCCCAGTAGCGGCCCTCCGGGATGTGGACCGTGCAGGCGCTGTAGGTGACGTAGCCCTGGTGAAGCGCGCTGTTCGTGGGGCTGCTGCAGGCGTCCGTCTCGACGGACGACGTACAGTCGAGGAGAATCTCGTAGCCGCCGAAGCGGAGCGTGTTCCTGCGCTCGGAGTAGGTGTTCGGCGTGACCTTCACGAAGGCGGGCTCGCCGTCCGTGCGCTCGAACGAGATCGTCTTGGTTCCCACGGACGAATGACGTTCGAGGATGCACCCCGCGGCGACGTCGCGGAAGTTTCCGAAGAGGATGCCGCCCAGCGAGAGCCCGGTCCTGTGGCGCAGATACGCGTCGTTCTCGGTGGCGTGGAACGGGATGACGGCGATGTCGTTCGGGTTGCAGGGCCACTGCGAGTCCGTGGCGGATCCGATCTTGTCCCATGCCGCGGCGTCGTCCCAGATGCGGTTGCCGGTGCTCACGGTTTCGTCGTAGACGTAGATGTCGCCGCCCTCGATGGCCTCGGGCAGGACGAGGATCGCCATCGTGCCCATGAGCGTTTCGCCGTTCCAGACTTCGATGCCCGCGACGGCGGGCTCGAGCGCGGTGATCTCGAGGCCGTCGATCGAGAGGAACCGGTCGTTCAGGACGCGATAGCGCCATCCGGACCGCAGTTGCGGCAGGACGATCGTGTCGCCCGCGTGGACGCGGATCGCCGTCGCGGCGGAGCAGTGGTCGGACCAGTCGGACACGATGACGTTGTTGCCGCCGAGCGTGAAGGCGAGCCGTTCGGTCGTCACGTAGGTCCGGCCGAGGTACAGGGCCGAGGCCGAGGCGACGGCGACGTGCGACGAGTTCGGCTTGCCGGAGTACTCGACCTCGAACGTCCGGGTCGACGTCTGGCCGACGAAGGTCGCGACGGTGGCGCCGTCGATGGAGATCGTGAGCGCATAGGAGGTGCCCGGCTCGACGGCGAGCGTCGAGACGGAAAGCCGCTGCGAACCGTCCGCGGCGGGCGTCGAGCCGATCCTCGAGAGGCGGACCGGGGAGGCCTCGGTGGCGGCCTCGAACGTCGCGGACACGCCGGAGACGCCCCAGGTGTTCACGGCCCGGACGCGGTAGAAGTAGTTCGAGCCCGGCACGAGCCCCGTCGTCGTGAGGTCCTGCGTGAACGGCAGCGCGGATACCGCCACGCCGGGCGAGGAGACCGTGTCGGAGAAGTCGCCGAGCAGGGAGCAGTCGAGGTAGACCGTCGCGTCCGACGAGCCCGCGCCGAACGAGGCGAGGTTCGCCGTGGCGGTGATCGTTCCGAATCCGACGCCGGCCGGCGTCAGGCCGACGGCCGCCGGCTCCGGGTCGAGCGTGCGGAACGCGAGGAGCGCGGAGACGCCCGTCTCGCCCTTGTCGTTCACGGCGGTCGCCCGCGCGTAGTAGAGCGTGTTGGTGAGGAGCGGCGCGAGCGGGACGGAGAAGGACCCCGTGGCGGCGTCCTCCGCGAGCGTGCCCGAGAAGATCGGGTCGGAGAGGTCCGCGCTCGCGCTCACCACGAGCGAGACCGTAGCCGAGGAGGCGCCGTCGCCGAGCGCGACGAGCGTCGCGGCGACCGTGGCGTTGGTGTAGCCGACGGGATCGGCCACGACCGCGACGATCGGCTCGGCGTCGTTGCCTTCCGGGACGAGGACCCGCAGGATCACCGTGCCGTCGCCGCCGCGGCCGCCGGTGGAGTTGTAGGGCGAGTTGCCCTGGCCGGATCCGCCGCCGCCGCCGCCGCCGAGGCCGTCGGCGCCGTTCGCGGCCGTGCTGCGCATCCTGCCGCCCGAGCTGGGGACGCCCGTGCCGCCGCCGCCC
>JAFPUX010000293.1 GCA_017413145.1 Kiritimatiellia bacterium
CCCGAAGACGGCCGGGCCGAGCCATTTGCCGAGGTAGGCGACGAAGGGCGGCGTGGGGCGTCCCGGCCGGAACAGCAGGAACGGCAGGAAGCGCGTGAGCGCGACGCCGGCGACGCAGAGCGCGACGGACGCGAGGAGCTGCGGCATCGTCACGGCAGGGCCCTCCGTAGCGCCGCCAGCGCCGCGACGATCCCCGCCATCGCCGGGATCATGAAGCGGTCCGGACCGAGCGCGAGGACCGCGGCGAGCGAGACCCCGACGCCGACGAGCGAGCCGGCGTGGCAGTCCTCCCGCCGCCAGTTGTCCGCGAAGATCGCGGCGAACATCGCGGTCATGATGAACTCGATTCCTTCCGGCACGGACGGCAGCGCGTGCGCGAGCGCCGTACCGAAGAGCGTCCCCGTGATCCAGTAGCCCCAGAGCAGCAGGGCGGCGGCGGTCTGGAACGAATGCCGGTCCACGCCGTCCGGGACGCGCGCGCCCCAGGTGATCGCGAAGGTCTCGTCGGCCATCAGCCCGACCATCGGGATCTTGCGCCAGCCCGCGCCGCGGAAGCGGTCGAGCATCGCGATGCCGTAGAAGAGGTGGCGCGCGCCGACGAGGAAGGCCATCAGGAAGACCGAGACCGGCCGGAACGGGTCCGCCGCCATCGAGACGAGGATGAACTCGACCGAACCCGAATAGATGAGCGCGGCCGTGAACGTCGGGAACCACCACGGCATCCCCTGCCGCATCGCGAAGAGCCCGTAGCCCGCGCCGATGAGCCAGTAGGCCGCCAGGATCGGAAGCGTCAGCGGGAACGCCGCGCGGAAGGCATCGCGCCAGCCGGAGGATGCGGACGTCATAGAGCGGCCGGAGGCGCGCCGATGCCCTGCAATATGCCGAGCATGCCGGTCGCGGCGACGTCATCGACGATCCTGCCGTCGTCGTCGAAGACGTAGAAGTTCATCACGGATGTGGAGAACGCGCGGCCGTTGGGCTCGATGCCCGCGAAGGGCGCCTTGCCGGTGAAGGTGCCGGTGCAGGTCCAGCGGACGGCGACGGTCCTCTCGTCCGCGACCATGTCCTCGAGCTTCCACTGCACGTCGGGGAAGCTCTCGCGCATCAGCGACACGACCGAGAGGTAGCCCTCCGCGCCGTGGAGCGGCTCGGGGGAGACGGGCGTTGCGAAGGCCATCACCGTGAAGTGCGTGGCGCCGTCGAGGAACTTCTTCGTGTGCCGGGACTCCGCCACGTAGACCGTGACCGCGTCGTTGCGCCCCCACAGCGTCCCGAGCGCGCCCCAGCCGATGGTCATCGCGTTGCTCTTCTCGCGGTCTCCGGCGCACAGCAGCATCCCGCGGCCCGTGAAGGCGGTGAAGGGATTCTCCGCGAACTCCTTCTTCACGTCGAAGTCGCGGAACGCGGGCGCCGGCTCGGTGGCGGCGGCGATGAACGGCGCCGCAAGGGCGGCGAGAGCGGATGCAAGCAGGATGGTCTTCATGGTTGTCGGTTGGGTGTTTGGGTGGTTAGGTGGTTGGGCCGTCGTGAGAAACAAGGCGGGCGAGGGCGGTGCCGATGTCGGAGGCGACGTGGACGGCGAGATCGCCGAGCTCGGCCGGAATCTGGTTCGGCTCAAGGTTGAGGCAGGCGTAGCGGGCGGCGGGGCGACGGAGGGTCATCTTCCAGAACGGGACCTTGAAGATGCCGGGCGTGTTCCAGCCGGAGCCGAGATCCAGGAAGAGGGTGCGCGCCTTCTCGGTGCGCCGCAGGAAGTCCGCGTAGCGCGCGGCGGCGGCGCGCCAGCCGTCGTCCTCGACGAAGGTGTCGTCCGCGCGCAGGTTCGTCGCCATCTCGCGTCCGCACACCGGGCAGCGCGGGACGAGTTCCGCCGGGATCCGCATCCCGCTCTGCCGGGCGACCATCCCGCGCACTTCGCGCTCGTTGTCGTAGGTGCGCGCGTGGCAGGGCTCCGAACACTGCCACAGGCCGTAGTCGCCCTGCGTGTAGAAAAGCCGCGCCTTGTCGAAGCCCGAGCGCTGGAAGCAATGGTCCACGTTGGTGGTGACAACGAAGTGGTCGCGTCCGCGGAGGAGCGCGAGCAGGTCCGCGAAGACCGACGGCCGCGGGATCGGCTCGTAGCGGTTGCAGAGGATCATCCGGCTCCAGTAGGCCCATTTCTCCTCGCTCGTCGGGAACGGGAAGAAGCCCGCCGAATACATATCGGCAAAGCCCCGCGCCTCCGCGAAGTCGGGGAAGAGCTGCCGGAAACGCTCGCCGCCGTATTCGTAGCCGGCCGAAGTCGAGAGTCCCGCCCCGGCGCCGACCACGACGGCCTCGGCCTTTGAGAGCCAGTCGGCAAGCCTATCAAGTGCGATGGACGAGTTTTCGTTCATGCGAGCGCCTCCCGATAGAGCGCCTCGTCGCGCTCGGAGAAGACGTCGAAGACGACGCGCGCGACGGACGAACCCTCGGCGAGTGCGCGGCGGACGGTCCCG
>JAFPUX010000294.1 GCA_017413145.1 Kiritimatiellia bacterium
ATCGCGCCCGTGGCGGGGTCCAGCGCCGCCCAGCCGGACGGCGACGCGACCGCGAAAAGGTCGAATCCCGCCGCCGAAGCGCCGTGTTCTGTTCCGGAGTCCTTCATGTTTCTCATTAAACGCGCCTGCGCGCAAAAGGGTTCGTCGGGATTCGCCCCCCCGCGCGCCCGGCCGCTGCGGCCGGCGCTGCGTGGCGGGGTGCGGGTTACAGGGCGGAAAGGAACGATTCGGGGTCGCGGTCGAACGCGGCGTAGTCTTCCGGGGCGACGACGGCGGGGACGGCGCCCGGGAAACGGGCGAGGAAGGCGGAGAGGTCGCCCGCGCGGCGCTTGCGGCCGGACTTGACCTCGATCGCGTAGAGCCGGTCGGATTCGAAGACGAAGTCGACTTCGTCCGTGCCGTCGCGCCAGTAGTAGAGATCGCCGTCCGCGCGGGCCAGCGCCGCCCCGACGGCCGTTTCGAACAGCCGCCCCCGTTCGTCCGGGTCGCGCCACCGCGCCATCGCGCCGCCGCGCGTGCAGAGCGCCGGACAGAGCGGCAGGATCTTCGGGCTCGACGACTTCTTGACCGTTTCCTTGGCGGCGTATTTCTCCAGGCCGCGGTAGAGGAACGCGCACGAAAGGAGGAACAGGTAGTGCTTCACGACCTCGACGTTGCCGCGGTCCTGCAGGTTGCCGAGGAGCTTCGTGTAGCTGATCTCCCGGCAGGGGTAGGCGGAGAGCAGTTCGAGGAACTGCCGGAAGAGCGCGGGCCGCGGAAGGGGCCGGAGCCGGAGGACGTCCTTGTTCAGGACGTTCTCCAGAATGGATTCCCGGACGTAGCGCTGCCACCGCCGTGGCGCGCCGCGGAAGCGGTAGCCGCCGGGATACCCCCCGAAGAGGAGATACTGCTCCAGGTCGAGGGACGGGTCGAGCTCCCGGGATTCGGCAAGACTCCAATGCCCGACCGGAACGAGCTCGTAGCGGCCCGCGAGGCTTTCCTTCAGCCCCTGCTGGATTTCGAGCGAACTGGACCCGAGCACGACGACGCGGACGCCGCGCGCGCGATGGTTGTCCCACAGCTCCTTCAGCGCGTCCTGCCACCCGTCGACCTTTTGGATTTCGTCGACGACCAGCACGCCGCCTTCCGGCAGGCGCATTCCCCGCTGCCAGGTCTCCAGCAGCCATTCGCGTCCGAACGCCCCCGCTCCGTCCGCGCTCGCGTAGAGGGATGGCGCCCCGCGCTCCGCGAGGACCTGCTTCACGCCCGTCGTCTTGCCGACCTGCCGCGGACCGATGACGGCCTGCACGAGCGGCTCCGGCTCCGCCAGACGGCGGGCTAGTTCGGTGGAGAAAGTTCGTTTTATCTCGTTCATGCGGGCAATCCTAGCAAATCAGATTTCATATGTCAATCTATCAAATTTGATAGGTTGGACTCTCATTCCGCATGTAGATTCGCCGGGATATGCTTGCGGGTACTACACACGCGCGGACGCCGCAAGGGGCGTCAAAATTCGACCGCGGCGTCGCGGCCGGGGCGGAGGGAGACCTGCAGGACGCGCGAGGAACCGTCCGTGCGGACGGCCTTGAGGAAGCGGACGCCAGGCGGCAGGTCCGCGAGGAGCGCCTGCGAGCGGCCGGCGTCGACGGGGACTTCGCCGCCGGTGATTTTGTCGCCGAGCGGCGCGTACCAGACGATGCGCGAGACGGTCCCCGCCTCGAACGTCGCGAGGACGCCCGCCGCGTTCGTCGGGAAGGCGCGCAGCGCGTCCGCCTGCTCGAAGCCGGCCGGCGCGCGGTCGGCGTCGCGCGCGGCGTCCGCGCCGAAATGGCGGATCGCCGCGACCGGGACGTTCGTCGCGGAGATCGCGTCGCCCGACGCGTCGAGCAGGCGCGCGAGGCCGGCCGTGTCCGGATTCTCGAACGGGTTGCCCCACGGGTCGCGCAGGCGCGAGGCGCTCTGCGGCAGGCGCAGGTAGGGTCCGCCCCAGCCGCAGGGGACGAAGAGCGTCGGGTCGGCAATCGCGGACGGCGCGCCGGGCGCGAGGTTGGCGACGGTGGCGGGGCGGGCGCGCAGCTCGCCGACGCCGGCGGGCTTCTCCCAGAGCTCGCGCAGGTCGAGCGGATCGCCGGCGACGGAGCGGGACGCGAACGGGAGGCGCCCCATGTCCGAGAGGAAGCCGCGCGGGACGCCGTCCGAATCGTCGTAGACCGCGGCCGCGAGGGATTCGAGCTGGCGGTCGGCGGCGTCGCGGAGCTTGCGGGCGCGGACGCCCGAGAGCTCCCTCATCCCCAGGTGCGCCACGAGCGCGAGGACGAAGAGCACGAGCGTGAGCTCGATCAGCGTGAAGCCGGCGGTTGTTCCGGAGCGTTTCATTTTCAACTGTAAACGCGCCGGGCTTCCAGTTGGTTCGCTCGCGCGCGGAGAGGGCCGGAAAAACACGGGCGGCCTCGCGGCCGCCCGTGCCGGCCCGAACCCGATTGCCCGTCGGGGAAGCGCTCCGCCACCCGGCGGAGGAGGCCTTCGGGCCGAAGGAGCGGGACCGGAAGGGGAAAGCGGGGGCGGCTACCTCGGGTCGCCCTCCTTTTCGTAGTCCTCGTGGTACACGTCGGACCGGAGGAGGAAGAGCACGAGGTCGTCGCCGCGGTCGGCGGGGCGTCCGGCGAAGATCGACGCGCGGCGCGCGGCGGCGTTCCAGGACGCGCCGCCCGCGCCGCCGCCGGAGAAGCAGGGCGTGGAGAGGATGCCGTCCGGCCCGGCCGAGACGACGCGCGCGTAGCGGAAGCGCTCCTCGTCCGGAATGTCCGCAAGGTGGCCGTCCGCGTCGACGAACGCCTGCGGCGGCGGAATCTGCAGCACGTAGGGCGAGCCCCACGGGTCGAGCAGCGCCGGCTCGCCGGCGAAGCCGTAGGCGGCTCGCTCGTCGCGCACGTCCGCCGGGAGCGACAGGGACGCGATCGCGGGGAAGAACCCGCGCTCCTCGAACGTCCCGCCGCCGCGCGCGGGACGGTCCCC
>JAFPUX010000295.1 GCA_017413145.1 Kiritimatiellia bacterium
CGAACGTCGCCACGATCCGCGGCTTCCACGAGAACGGCCTCGCCGAGAACGCCCGCCTCGCCTTCGAGGCCGTCCGGCGCCTGCTCGCGCGCCCGCCGGAAAAGCGGCCGGACGCGCTCGCCGTGTTCCCGGACGACATCCTCCCGGGCGTCGTCCAGGCCGTCTACGCCTCCGGGCTGCGCGTGCCGGACGACCTGCTGCTCGTGCTCTACCGCAACCGCGGCGTCGAGAAGTTCGTCTCGCTGCCGGCCGTCTGGATCGAGGCGGACGTCGGCGCGATGGCCGCGGCGATGGTGGACATGCTCGGCCGCGTCTTCCTCGGCGAGAAGGTCAGCCCGATCAAGATCCCCTGCACGCTCGCCTAGCGCGGCGCCGCCCGCGCCGGCCACAACCCGGTTCCTCCCGCCATGCAGACCATCGCATCGGTCCTCCCCCGCCTCGCCGAACCCGGTCCCGACTTCCGCGGGACGCCCTTCTGGGCGTGGAACGCCCGGCTCGACCCGGACGAGTGCCGCGCGCAGGTCCGCGCGTTCGCCGAGATGGGCTACGGCGGCTTCTTCATGCACAGCCGCACGGGCCTCGCCACCGAATTCCTCGGGCGCGAGTGGTTCGACTGCGTCCGCGCCAGCATGGACGAGGCGGAGCGCAACGGAATGCGCGCGTGGATGTACGACGAGGACCGCTACGCCAGCGGCGCCGCCGGCGGGCTCGTGACGCGCCACCGCCGCTACCGCTGCCGGCACCTGGCCTGCGAGCTCGTGCCCGACGCGGACCTCGGCGGGGCCGTGCGCCGCCCGCGCACGCTCGCGTGGTTCGCCGAGACGCCGGACTCGTCCGGCGCCCCGTTCGGCCCGTTCCGGCCCATCGCCTCCTACCGCCGCCTCGCCGGCCCTCGCGCGCCGCTGCGGCCCGGCGAGCGGCGCGTCCGCTACTTCGTCGAATACGACCGGCCGCGCGACTGGTTCAACGGCTTCACGTATCTCGACACGCTCAGCCCTGCCGCCGTCCGCGCGTTCGTGCGCGCCGCCTACGAGCCCTACGCGCGCGAGCTGGGCCCGGACTTCCCCGCGAAGGTGCCGGGCTGCTTCACGGACGAGCCGAACTTCGGGCACTGGCGCCCGTGGACCGGCGGCATCGACCGGGCCTTCCGCAAGGCGCACGGCTACGACGCGCTCGACTTCCTCCCCGAGCTTCTCAAGGGCGTCGACGGCACGCCGTGGTCGCGCGCGCGCCACGACTTCGTCGAGACCGCCACGACGCTCTTCGTGCGCGCCTTCGCCCGCACGATCGGGCGCTGGTGCGGCCGGCGCGGCGCGCTCTTCACCGGGCACGTGCTCGAGGAGGACACCGTCTCGCGCCAGAGCGCGGCCGTCGGCTCCGCGATGCGCTTCTACGAGCACATGCAGGCGCCCGGCATCGACCAGCTCTGCGAGTGGAACACCTACGCGGCCGCCAAGCAGTGCGCCTCCGCCGCGCACCAGTTCGGCCGCCCCTTCCGCCTCGTCGAATGCTACGGCGTCAACGGCTGGGACTATCCGCTCGAAGGCCACAAGGCGCTCGGCGACTGGCTCCTCGCGCTCGGCATCAACCACCGCTGCCAGCACCTGGCCTGGTATTCGATGGAGGGCGAAGCCAAGCGCGACTACCCCGCGAGCCTCTCGCGCCAGTCGCCGTGGTTCCGCCGCCACAAGGCCGTCGAGGACCGCTTCGCGCGCCTCGGCGAGGCGCTCGCGGACGGCGACGAGGTGCGCCCGCTGCTCGTCCTCTCCTCCGTCGAGAGCGCCTGGGGATACCGCCTCGCGGACTGGACGCCGGACGCCACGGCCATCGACCGGGAGCAGTTCGCCGACCTCGGCGAGCTGCTCGCCGCGCACGTCGACTTCGACTACGGCGACGAGGACATCCTCGCGCGCCGCGGCCGCGTCCTGCGCGGCCGCCGGGCGCGCCTCCGCGTCGACCGTGCAAAATACGACGCCGTGCTCGTCCCCGCGCTCGAGACGATCCGCCCCTCGACCCTCGCGCTGCTCTCCGCGTTCGCCGCCGCGGGCGGGCGCGTGTTCTTCGTCGGCGCCCCCCCG